>JAHDHW010000089.1:5908-21719 GCA_020631105.1 Saprospiraceae bacterium
CCACTAAAAGATACTTTCGATCCTACCCAAATGTGTTTTGTCGAAGCAAGTATTACGCCTGATAGTATTAATAATACAACGGGAGAAGTTTTCTGGAATAACATCGGGCCAATAGATGCCGGAGAAACACAATCGGTTACGGTTACTTTTGAAGGGAAGCAACCTTCAGTCGCGGGAGAAGATTTAATAAATAATGCCTCGATTACCGGAGCAACTTTTGCGAATGGAATTGCTGCGAATGATGACACTGCAGCGGATACAACTACTTTACAACCGACAGGTGCCTATAGCGGTACTATATATAATACAACTCCTGACCCTGATGTAGTCATTGGTGGAGTGACTGTTTACTTGTGTAGCGGAACAACTATTCCATGTAATGCATCGAATGCAACAGACTCAACCACCACAAATGCAAGTGGCTATTATGAATTTGATGGATTAGTTGATGGTAGTTATACTGTCGGAGTAAACACAGGCGATTTACCTGATCCTACTTTGACGCAAGACCTTGACCCGGGAGGAGCAGGTTCATTGGATAGTCATGATCCATTTACTATTGCAAGTGCTGCGGATGATACTGGAAATAACTTCGGGTATCAGGTGAGTAATGCTGTATCTGGAACGGTTTGGGAAGATATGGATGGTGATGCTACACAAGATAATGGTGATGCAGGAATAGCAGGGGTTACGGTAAGTTTACACGATTGTGGTGTCAATGGTATTTGTGGCGACGGAGATGATGGAAGTACCGTGACAACAACTACGGATTCAAACGGAAATTATTCCTTTGAAGATTTAACAGATGGAAATTATTCGATAGAAGTTGATGATACGACCTTACCTGCCGGTGGAACCTGGTCAAATACGATTGATCCAGAAGGTACGCCAGGGAATAATAATTCTGATGTTATCGCGGTGAGTGGTGGTAATATATATGCGGATAATGATTTTGGTTATAACGAATCAGGTTCTTCAACAATCGGAGATCTATTATATGTTGACTGGGATAGTGATGGTACCCAGGATTCAGGGGTAGATGAAGGGATGTCGGGAGTAACTGTTTACTTATATCATGATGCAGATAACGATGGAGTTATCGACGCTGCAACTGATGCATTAGTAGCAATCGATACCACGGAGGCCAATGGGGCATATAGCTTTGCGAATGTTCCTGCGGGAAATTATATAGTGGAGGTTGTTGAGAGTACACTGCCTTCTGGTGTGGCAAGTCAGACAGGAGATCCGGATGAATCTGGTAAATGTTCGGTTTGTAATGCTACTGCCGTTGTAAGCAGTGTTGATGGAAGTAGTTCATATTTAGACGAAGATTTTGGCTATGCGCCTTATGGTACTGGCCAAATTGGAAATACGGTTTTTGTGGATGATGATGGCGATGGTATCAATGATTCTACCGAAAGTGGATTGGCAAATGTTGATGTTATTTTATACGCTGATCTGGACGGCGATGGGAACTTTACACCAGTAGATACGGTAACTACCAATGCTGACGGAAACTATCTTTTCGAAAATTTACCGGATGGTAACTATCAGGTGTTAATTGACCCTGCGGAGACGGATATCCCTCAGGATCCTTATGGCAATGATGCAATCACCACTTCTCCATCTACTCAGGATGTTGTCCTCTCCGGAGGAGCAGTTACTTCGATAAACAGTTCTGCATGTTCTTCATGTGATCTGGATGTTGACTTCGGATATGCTTATCCTGCGAGTATTGGAAATACAGTTTTCTACGATAATAATGGCAATGGTACTCAGGACTTAAGTGAGACCGGAATTGCGGGTGTGACTATTTACTTATGCCCGACTAGTGAAAGTAATTGTAACTCCAGTACTGCTTCGTACACAGATGTTACAGATGCCAATGGTGAATATTTGTTTACCGGACTTAATCCGGGAGATTATAATGTTGTAGTAGATGCTTCTACTTTGCCAAGTGGTTTGACTGCAAGTGCAGATCCTGATTCTGATGGTCTTGCTTGTAGTGATGCTGATCTGCTCAGCTTAGGATATGCTGCTTGTGATAATACTGCGAGTAGCGTGACGGTTATTTACGGGACTCAGATGATGGGGATTGATTTTGGGTATGAGCCAAGTACTGTGATCGGAGACCAGGTATGGTTTGACGTTGATGGAGATGGGACTTATGATGATGGAGAACCTGCAATCGCTTACGCAAATATAATTCTAACACCTCCGGCCGGAGTAGACTTAGGTAATGGTCTTGGAGTAGCGGATACCGTTGTTACGGACCCAGATGGCCAGTGGTCATATGCAAACCTTTCGGATGGTAATTACACAGTAGCTTTAGATATGGCTTCTTTAACAGGCTATACAGCAGGATATGATGCAGATGGTGGAGCGGATAATTCTACAAGCTTCACGATTAGTAGCGGAAGTATAAGTGATGGAGCTAATTCATGGTGTAGTAATGTAGGAGGATGTGATTCTGATTTAGATTTCGCAGTGGAGCTTGCTGGTTCTAGTGCTATTAGTGGCTCTGTTTGTTTGGATGATGGAAGTAATGATGGTATTTGTAGCACGGGTGGAGAATCTATGCTAGAGGGTACTGTAGTCTACTTATATAATGATGGAGGAACATTCCTCGGATCTTCTACCGTAGATACGGATGGTAATTATTCCTTTAGTGGTTTGCCGGATGATAACTATAATGTTGTGATTGCTACCACTTCAAATCCTTTGGATCTGACTAGTTTGACTACTACCTCTTCAGATACGCCAGCTAGTTCGATTACCACAGGTACAACAAGCGTTTATCAAACCTTGACCATTAGTGGTGCGGATGTTACGGGAGTAGATTTTGCATTCCAGGTAAATGTTGATATTGATTTTGGAGATTTACCTGGCCCGTATCCAACTGCTCTGACAGACGGGCCATCAGGAGCATATCACCTGCTACCGGGAACGATTGATCTTGTCTTAGGAACATTAGTTGATGCAGAAACGGCACCAGTCAGAAACTTGACAGCCTCTGGAGATGATGCAGAAGGATCAAATGACCATGACGGGATTACTTTCAATTCTACCGCAACCTGGACCACAGGAACGAACGGCGCAAGTATTGATGTCGTTGTAGGAGGAACCTTAAGCAGTGGTTATGTTATCGGATGGATTGATTTTAATGAGGATGGAGATTTTACGGACCCTGGAGAAATGGTCCTGGATTCTCTATTAAATACAGGTACACATAGCGGTTATACTTTTGATGTACCAGCAGGTACAGATTTAACAGCAGGTAATATCCTTTATGCCCGATTTAGAGTTTTTGAATCTGCACCAGCATTCTCGCAATTTGCTTACTCTGGTGAAGCAGATAATGGGGAGGTGGAAGATTACCGGGTAGTCATTGATCAAATTACAAATACAACATTACCAATTGATGATGATAATGCCACGATTGTAAATGTTAGTGTGGATGGTAGTGTTATAACAAATGATCTTGATCTACAAGGGGATGTTATTTCCTTCTCAGGATTCGACAACCCTGCTGATCCTGGTAACTATGTAACTACTGGCACCATATCAACTATTCCTGGTACGGATAGTAACGGATATCCGGTAAATGATGCTGGTGATCTTAGCGTTAACTCTGATGGCTCTTATACCTTTACTCCGACCACTAATTTTATTGGAACCATTTCAATAGAGTATAAATTATGTGATGATGGCACACCGCAAGCATGCGAATTGGCTACCTTAACTATCAATGTTAATCCCGTACCAGATGAAAAGGATGCGAGCAAGAATAGCATTATCGCGAATAATGATGATAACGTTACTTACGATAATGTAAATGTAGATGGTGATGTGGTTTCGAATGACGGTGACCCTGACGGAGATAATATTAGTTTCTCAGGTTTTGAAGATCCTTTAAATGCTGGCACCTACGATCAAAACACAGGAACACTTGTTGATATTGATGGAATCAATGAAGAAGGATTACCAGTAACGAATGCCGGAGATTTAATTATTAATTCGGATGGCTCTTACACTTTTGATCCCGAAGCCGGATTTACCGGAACAGTAAATATTGACTATCAAATCTGTGATGATGCAACTTCTCCTAATTGTGATGTGGCCACACTGACAATTACCGTGTCAAGTGATGCCGGAGGAGTGGATAATGATCCGCCATTTGCCGGTGATGACTTTGGAGTAACACCAGAGAACACAGCCGTTACAGGTAACTGGCTCAAAAATGATAATGATACCAATAGTGATAACCTAACAGTAAATGGCTCTGGTACTAACGTTGATCCGTCAAGCCCTGGAGACGGGAGCACAACACTGGCGAGCTTAACCACAGATCAGGGAGGTAGTGTAATCATTTATAATGATGGTTCTTACCTTTACACACCACCAACTAATTACTCAGGGACGGATCAGGTTTCTTACCAGATATGTGATGTAACGGTGACTGCTCCAACACCACTTTGTGATTCTGCTACAATCTATTTATCGGTTACTCCAATAAATGAAACTTTCGCAGTCGATGATGAGAACGTTACCCTACAGGATGTTGTCGTGAATGGAGATGTTATTACCAATGACTTTGATCCATTTGATCAGGATGGCCAATCCTTTTCGACCTTCCTTGACCCGTCTACTGGTTTACCACCTTCGGGCTCAACTGATCCAATTACCATTACTGGTAAAGGTGTCCTGACACCTGACGGAAAAGGAGGATACTCTTTTGACCCGGATCCAAGTTATACTGGTACAGTAGAAATTGATTATCAGGTTTGTGATGATGGAGCACCGGTTCGTTGTGATACGGCTAAGCTGGTGATCGACGTCATTCCTACTTCTGATCCAACTAATAGTGCAAGCAATGATGTCATTGCCAATGATGATGACAACGTTACCTACGTTAATAAAGCAGTTTCAGGGGGCTTACTCGCGAATGATAGTGATCCTGAAGGAGACAATATCACCTTCAGCGGATTTGACGACGGATCTCTTCCTGCTAACTATATAAACTCAGGATCGATGACCACCGTCGCGGGTACAGATGTAGATGGAAATGCAGTTGTTGACGCCGGTGATCTGACAATAAATTCCAATGGCACCTATACCTTTACGCCAACTACTGATTTTGTTGGTAGAGTAGTGGTTCCTTACCAAATCTGTGATGACGAAAGTCCTCAGGCTTGTGAAACTGCGAATTTGACAATCGAAGTGCTGGCTGATGCAGATGGGTCGGATAATGACCCGCCGTTTGCCGGAGATGATTTTTCTTCAACACCTTTTAATGCACCAGTGAGCGGAACCTTCATAGATAACGATAATGATATCAATGGAGATGATATCACCTTTGCCGGAACGACGATCAACACGAGTGATCCTTCACCAACGGCTATTGGTACTTACACTACCGAACAAGGAGGATCAATTATTTTTTACACTGATGGTAGTTACACTTATACACCGCCTGTGGATCATATCGGTTCGGATAGCTATGCTTATCAAGTTTGTGATGATGCTTCTCCGGTGCGTTGTGATTCAGCTACGGTGAACCTGGTAGTGTTACCAATTTACCGGGATTACTCAGATCTTGATAATGGTACCTATGCTGCTGCTTCTCACCAGGGCGCACCGGATGCCAATGGAGATAATGTGCCAGATTTAACGAATGCAATTTGGTTAGGTACCAATGTCGACTATGAGACTTCAGACAAAACCAGTTCAACTGCTGACGGTGATGATAATGATGGGATTAATGATGACGATGGCGTCACCTTCCCCTCAAGCTTAAGTGCCGGCTCGAATACCACATTCACGGTCGCCATAAACAGTAATACGAGTAAAACCGTACATTTTGGAGTTTGGATTGATTGGGATGAAGATGGAACCTTTGAATCATTCTATGCGGATTCAGGCACTGCCAGTGGTGAAACGAATGTTGATGTGACGGTCGCTGTTCCGGGATCGTATAGTGGAGGGCCAGTGTTTGCCAGAGTCAGGGCTTTTGATAGTGCACCAAGTAGCGGTGATTTCTCTGGAGACTTTGCCAATGGTGAAGTTGAGGACTATCGCATAAGTGGATTTACCTTACCGGTTGAATTAGCAGATTTCTTTGCAAAAACGAAGGACTGTGCTATTGAACTCCAGTGGGTGACTTTCACCGAAGAACGACTAAGTCATTATGAATTAGAGCATAGCGAAGATGGACGGTCTTTTACTCAAATCGCAGAGATCGAATCTGAGAACGTTATTGAGTATTATACCTATAATTATACACATAAAGAATCGACCAAAGAAAATTACTATCGATTAAAGATAGTTGAAGAGGACGGTACCTTTAGTTATAGTGAAGTCATCTTTATAGAAGATGATTGCCAGAAAGAATTGGAAATGACTGTTTATCCGAATCCAATAAGCGCTTCATCAGATAATAAACTCGAAGTACTTTTCTCTGATCCATTAGATAAGGATGGAAAATTGATTATCTATGATGCTCTGGGAAATATGATGCAGGTGTTAGTGATTGATGGAGATGATTTATCTAAAGCCTTTGAAATAGATGTAAATAATTTAAGTGCAGGTACTTATTTTATTACTTTCCATACCAATGGTGGACAGAGAAGTCTCAGTCAGACTTTTGTGAAAAAACGACTCTAGAGATTTTATTTAATTTCATAGAAAAGAAAGCCGCTGTTCAATGGAACAGTGGCTTTTTTGTTTTGCCCCTTTAACTTGAGTGCAGGACAAAAACTAAAATTAAATTATCCTTATCCGTTTAGAGGATCACTAAGCCAGCCCTAGGTAGTATTGGTAAGCCAAATAAATTACGCGTAATTTGTTACCCTGTTCTTAGCCCTATGGTTTAAATCTATTTTTTATTCGCTGATGGCGTTCAGCAAAGCTTTCCTTATACGCTGATCAACCTTTATCCGTACTCTGTCCCGGACGAACAATGTTAGGATATACCCCCCCGAACATGGGGGAACTGCCCTCCCTTTTCTTCCATAAATTTGTAGTAATACTTTTAAATTCAGGATAAAATAATCCTGTTTAAGGCCCAGCAAAACACAAATACGAAGTACAAATATTATCATTAGCTCTGTAGGAGCATGAATTGTTTTGTCATCAAATTAGATACCATGCGCGCCTTTTTAAAGCAAGTATTCCAACCTTCAGTTTCCCTTTTCGGGGTCTTGCTATTCTCTTGTTTAAGCGTGTCTGTATTTTCTCAGGATTTAGGTAGCGTTGGTAAAAAAGAAGCAGTAAAAGTTTCCGGTAACATTGGACTTAATACCGGATTCTATGCTGCGAATGGCCGCGAATCCCGTAGAGATCCTTTTCTGTATTTACTCAATGCAAACATCAATTTTAATATTTACGGCGTAAATATTCCTTTTAGTGCGATCTATAGCCAACAGGAAACCAATTTCCTCCAGCCTTTCAATCAGTTTGGGCTTAGCCCATATTATAAAAACCTCAAAATTCATCTCGGGTACCGAGCGATGAATTTTTCGTCATTTACCTTAAATGGCCATACTTTTCTAGGAGCAGGATTTGAATTTAATCCAATGCTTACTGAAAATATTCAGTTACGAACTGGCGGAATGTACGGCCGATTAAGGAGAGCCGTCGAACCAAGAGATAGCCTCTTTAATCGCAATCTTTCTTACAAGCGAATGGGCTATAGTGCAAAAGTAGGCGTGGGTAACGGAGCAGGAAGCTTTGTTGATTTTATTCTGTTTAAAGCCAAAGATGATGTCAATAGTATAGATATCAATCAGGAAGCATTCAGTAAAATTAGCCCTGCGGAGAACCTCGTTTTCGGAGTAGTAGCAGAGCATACCATAGCACAAAAATTATTATTAAAATTTGACTATTCCAGCAGCGCTTACACCAGGGATACCCGATCCGGAGAAGATCCCGAAATTAGTAACGGAACCTTATTTAATAATCTGGGGACACTTTTTACCCCTAAAGCATCTTCTCAGTTTCGCTCTGCGATTAAAGGCGGAATACAATACGAATTGGATGCTTTTTCAGTAGGGCTTAACTACCAACGAATTGATACAGATTTCCGAACACTAGGGGCCTATTTTTTCCTGAATGATATTGAAGATTATACCGCAAATTTCAGTGCTAAAGTATATCAGGACAAAGTCCGTTTAACAAGCTCCGTAGGTTGGCAACGCAATAACCTTAGTCAGGACAAATCAGCGAGAACTACGCGCTTTATAGCAGCATTGGGGCTAACTTATAACAGCGGAAATCGATGGAACTTTGGATTGAATGCGTCTAATTATTCTTCTTTCCTAACGGTTGTACAAGATCAGTTTTCGGACTCCAGCAATGTATTTCAGGTTTCTCAAAATCTCAGTTTTAATACTGATTATCTCTTAGTTCAAGAAGGAGATCAGCAAAGTATCTGGGCGAATATCGGATTACAGAAAGGAGCTTTTCGCGACGAATATCAGATTGATAATATGGAGTCACAATTCGTGACCTTTTCAACTGGTCACCGCATTCGCTGGAGGAAAGATAATCTGAATCTGAATACCTCTTTTACATTTACCTCCAATACGGCACCAGGCTTTGAAAGTTTATTCTTTGGCCCAAATGTAAATGTATCGAAACGACTGGGTAAATCCGGGACTCGTATTAGTTTGGGTACCACTTACGTTTTTGGGTTTCAGGACGGAACCTATACTTATGACCTGATGACGAATCGAATCAGCTTGTCTACCCGATTTAAGAAAAGACACCGATTATCTCTGGGGACGGTATTGTTTTTCAAACAAGATAAAGTTAATAGCTCTTTTTCCTATTCAGAAATTAAAGGCAACCTGGGATACAGGTATAGTTTCTAATAATCCCAAATGATGAAAAGAATTGTATTTACCATTTGCTGTAGTTTATTGACTTTATTGAGCCTTGCTCAATATCCGGTCACTTCCATTCCACAATTGGTACCTCCCCATTCCATCTACCTGACGGATTACATAGTACCTGGTTCCGATAAGTTTACCCTGAACATCTGGCTTAATGACCTCAATGAGGTGGACTATGATGTTCGCTTGTCTTTAAGAATCGAAGGAGAAGGAATCTCATTGATTACCCGTCCCGACTATACGCCTCCACCTTTAACCTTAGGAGCTGGAGGAAACACTTTGTATGGTGGAGATATCCAGGAATACTTCAACCTCAATAATATGGTCGTCAGTGGTATTGACGAACAGACCCTGATGCAAACCGGAGCTCTACCTCCAGGAATGTATAGCTTTTGCGTACAGGCTTTTGATTACCGACGATCGGATGTAGTACTATCTCAACGGGGGTGTACTACCGTTGCGTTAAGCAAAAATAATCCGCCAATCCCCGTTTTCCCTGAATGTGCTGGTACTATCCCAGCGAATCCCCAAAGCAACCTTATGTTTCAATGGCAATCCATGGCGGATAATACCATCCAGTCGGAATATACTTTTACCCTCGTAGAAGTACCGAATGGGATTAACCCCGATGATGCCCTTAATGGTACTGGTACGACGATGATCGCTCCTGGAGAGGTGGTGACACTGAATACTCAATTCGTCTATGACATTAACCAATTACCTCTGGAGGCAGGGCGAACCTATGCCTACAGGGTTCAGGTGACCGACACCGAAGGTTTCACTACTTTCGAAAATGATGGTCTTTCTCAAAGTTGTTTTTTCTATTACGGCCTACCGGAAGGAGGCGGCATCGCTTTAAAAAGACCAACAGATGGCAGGAGACTCCAGACACAGGATGAGGTTTCTACGATTCGTTTTGCCTGGGACAAGCCAGATAATTCGTATCCTAATCAATTGTTCCATTACGAAATGAAAATCGTACCCATTGAGCTAAACCAGACACCGGAAGAAGCCATTCTTTCGAATGAAATTATCTGGGATACGATTATGGATCCAGGTGTTTATATTGCCGGGGCAGAAGTGCGTAAAACTTTGGAGTTGCCATACTCTAATGTTTATGCCTGGCAGGTGAGCGCATTTATTGAAGATCATGAATTTGCAAAAAGTCCGGTTTGGACTTTTAACAAAGGCTCTCTTATCGAGGAGTTTTATGCAGCGGGAAAAACGATCTACGTGGATGAAACAGAGAACTTTAATTTAAACAATCTTACCGGAAAGGGGAGAGTCCGGATTGGAAACGATACGGCTTTTACCAAAGTTTACTTTAATGGAATTACCATTCGACCAGGTGCAGAGAATGTAATGATTCAGGGAGAAGTAAAAGCGAATTTAAGTGATTACGAAATTCCGCTTAATTATGGCGATAATGGTAATGCTATGGTGGATGCTGATTCGCTGATCCTGACGACCGAAGATATTTACCTCCGTGGGCAGGTCGTGCTCGACTTCCCGCTCCCCACTACTCAAACGACCGGAATGCCCGTGATAAAAACGCAGTCGAAACGTCTGATGTTTAACAACTATTCCTTACTCGATAATACCTTTTTTGAAGAAACGACTTTTGACTTGTTAGAGCCTTATCAATACAGGGCAAAGTATTTTGATGATTCCCAACTCACAATTGTTGGAACGGATTTGACCGCAAGTATTCATGTTGAAGTCAGCATTTCTGATAAAATGAAAACGATAGAAAATCAAACGGTCACCATCCCGTTTTTTGATCAACCAGGCATTTATACTTATACAAATACCAATAATCCCAATATCCCCATTCACCTGCTAGATGGCACCACCCTGTCCCTAAATCCAAATGAAGTCATCTGTGATTTTTCTTACACTAGTTCCCCGGGCATTCAATCAAGCACTCCAGATTGGGTAGGAGTTTATTTTAGTCAATTTGAGGTAGAGTTTAGTACCAATTTTGATGAAAGCAATCAAATTGCTTTACCCGAAGCAAAATCAATATTGGTACAATTAAGTGAAGATGTTGATGATATAGCTTGGGCAGACGGTCAAGGTCTGCAGTTTTACTGGGAACGCTCATTTGAGGAGAATGAGCTTCCCGCAAGCTTTAATACTTTTAGCGGAGCACTCCAATCGCTACAGTTAAAGATTGTAAACAATAGTATTGAAGAAGGCTTTTTTAAAGGAAAAATTAAAGTACCCGTACTGGATGCAGATAATGATTTTGCCTACACCGTTCCCATCGATGCAGATGGTATCAAAACCGGATATCTGGATGAGGATATAACCACCAAAGAAATCGTTTTCAACGAAGATAGAGAGGAGTTTACGTTAATTATGCGACCAAAACAGGCGGTCTTTCAAGAAAATAATCGCTTGAGTTTAGTCGCCGATTTAGACTGGGAATCTATTCAGATTTACCTGCCTAATGTAACAAATATTAATATCTGGGGGAATGGAGATTTTGGCTTTAATACGCCCAATGGAGCCATCGGTGTCAATAACGTTCAGGGCGAATTCGCCAGCACTTATGAAGTAGCGATTGATAGTGTGATTGCCGGAGTGGATGATGGACTCTATGCTTTTGGATTTATTGGAAGCATAGTTTTAGGAGGTACAGAATCAGGTATTTCCGGGACCAGTCCTTCTAACCCTCCGAAGTTCAATATGGTCTGTGCAGAACAAAGAGCACCATCGAGTAATTTTGCAAGTACTTCAGCCAATTGGTTGAAGGAATACCGATCCTCTGGTGCAACTGATCTTAAGCAAGAAACCAAATTGCATTTCTTCTTACCGATACTCGTTAAGACATCAGTGGCTGATGCAAAGGGACATATAGTCGTGATGCGCGATAATCCGGTTTGGGGAAATGCTTTTTATGGAAAAATAGATGCTACCATTAAAAAGCCTAAGCCTTTTAACTTGTCTACAAAACTGTTGATCGGTAATAAAAAAATCAGCGGTAAAAAAGTAGATTACTGGTTTTTTGAATTTGGTTTGGCCGCTGGCGATCGACCAGAAGAAGCACCAGCCGAAGGAGGATCTTCCTCTGGTGCCGCTAGCCGATTAGCAAAATTTGGACCTCCACCGACTTCACAAAATACCGCCACCAGTCTTTCAACGCCAGGTAAAAGAATGGGGATCAAGCTAGGGAAAATAGAACTCATCGAACTCAAAGGTCGGGTTTACCATCACATGAATCACGATATGACCAAAGGTATGAATGTCCCGTGTACTTTGGTACCTAAGACGGTCGAGGTAAACATTGGTGCCCAGATTGCTTCTTTAACAGATGCCGATTTGTCGGATATGTTAAACAATCTATCGCCAACTCAACTGGCTAATATATTTAATCGCTTAGAGCGCTCTGCTTTTAAAGCCTTGCTGAGTGCTTTGCCGAATCCTGATTTTAGTCACCTCGCATTAAAAATACCAAATGTGGATTGGCCTAACTTCCAGTTGCAGTTTCCGAATATCAATTATGCTTTCCTGGAATTACGTTTTCCAAATGTGGACTGGCCGGATTTAATTGCAACTATTCCGGGGATCGACTGGGGCGATTTACTACTGAATTTGCCAGACCTTCCGGCCTTCCCGGATCTGTGTTCGCTGAACCAATATACCTGGAACAAAGTGATTGCAGCCTTTGATGAACAAGTCCCCGTAGATAGCGCCTGGTTAATTGATAATAATAAATTGAATCCGGAACAATGGGCTCAATTGAGCGCGGATGATCCGGACATAAAGTGGACCGATATTACCACAGCTTATCCAAATGTGGAATGGTGTGGAACGCTGATCCTTATGCCTGGGATCGACTGGGGTGGAATTTTCGTAGACATTAATTTTCCAACGTTGGGCCTTCCAACCTGGAGAGATCTACTGCCTTCCATGCCACTTAATTGGGAATCCTTGGGCTTCAATATGGAAGCTCCACCAGCGATAGCAACGACTGCACCAGTCGAAATGTTGATTGATGTCAAATACACCATCACGGATAGTACGTCCTACGGAGGAATGCTACTGGTCGGTATTCAGGATTCTCCGACTAGCGGTACCTTGATGCAGGCTAAAGGTTCTTTGGAAATTAGTTTTGATAAAAGTTATAACCTCAAACAGATCGGTTTACAAGTAGAAGCAGGCTTCGGAAACAACCCTGGCAACTCAGATTACAAACAATCTATGATTCAAGCAGTGGGCTGTATGACTTATACCACACAAACTCAAACTTTTGTCGCACATTTTGAAGGAGTCGCCAGGAGAGGTATGTGTGCAAGTGGAGTGGTTCATTACGAAGTAAGTCCTAACCTGCTCAAATTAGATCTCGGAACCGAAGCAAGTAAAGTTACTGTAGTGCCAGGATGTATTGGTGTAGGTGCCTTCGGCTGGGTAAATATCGAACGCCAAAATAATGTCACCAAAGCAGGTGGGGGAGTAGGACTCGGACTATATGCTAACCTACAAACTCCTGAATATGGTTTTGATGGTATTTGCGAATTCTATGGATTCTTTAAAGCTCGAGCCGAATTTGGTATCAAAGCACAAGCAGTATTAGAGCCCAGTTTTAAAATGCTGAACGCAGGAGTGCTCTTTGACTCTGCAGTGGATATCGGCGTAAATATTTCCGGTGCGGTCTGCCCGTTTGGAGATATTACCGCTTTGCATTTAGGATTAAACGGAGACTTGGTTTACAATTTTGGTAATCGCAATCTAACGGGCACGGTTAAAGGAAAGGCAAAACTCTTCGATGTCATAGATGCTAATTTCCGTTTTGCAGTTAGTAAAAAGATATAGAGCATTAACTCAAGATTAAATGAAGGATTTTAATTTAATAAAATTAACCCGGATCGGTAAGCTAAAAGTATAGCTTAAGTGGGGTGGCAAAGATTGCCGAGCCACTTTTCACTGCAGAAAAATGAAGGATAAAATTATTTGTCATGCGACTTATTAAAATAATAATATTTCTAATCCTAGTTTGTTCACTAAACCACCTTAGTGCCCAAAACCGAGTATTACTCACCAATACTCCGGAGGGTAATTCCGTAAAATTAAAATGGGTAACCCCAACGGTTTACACCACAGAGGACGTCAAAGTTTATCGAAAACAAAATCGCGGAAGCTGGACCTTGTTGACCCCGGAACCAATCGGCATCAAAGAACTGATCAATAAGCCCGCTGCTGAAAAAGACGATTTGGACGAATACTTTGAATCTGATTTGCGCAAAAAAGACCCGCAGGATTTTGATGGATTGATGAAGTTAATCGTAGCCACCCGAATCGTTACCGATGAAGCCTTCGCTGATTTTCTGGGCGTTTTTTATGAGGATAATACCGTAGAATCGGGTAAAACATATCAGTACAAAATAATGCTCCAAAAGAATGGAGGGGAAGAGACACTTGCCGTTTCAGAAAATATCAAAGTCCGAAAACACAAGGCTATTGACAAAGTGAAAGATTTTGAAATATTGACCGAAACAGAAAGTGACACTTTACTCCGTTTTGTGTGGACGCCGGAAACCGGCCGTTACTTTGGAGCGAATATTTACCGGAGTACTGCCGGAGGCCCAATGGAAATGATCAACACCAAGCCGATTGTTCCTTCAGGCACAGAAGGAGATTATTCCCGTCAGTTTTTTCAGGACGGTAATCATATCGCGGGAGCAACCTACACCTTTGAGGTACGACCCATAGATTTTTTCGGAGTCGAAGGACAAGCGAGTAAAAAAACAATTACACTGCCAGATACCGGGAAACCAATCCCTGTCGAGGTATACCAGATGTACAGAGTGGATGAAAAAACATTCCGCATCATGTGGGCCGAATCCCTCACGCCAAATGTGCAAGGATACGAAGTGCACATTGGTAGAACCTTAGAGGGGGCTTATAAAAAAGTCAACAGAAAATTAATTCCGCCGGGGACTGGTTTTTATAACCACGAGGTAGATGCTTCCGGTTCTTATTTTGCAAAAGTCATTAGCCTCAGTGCGAATGGACAAACGTCAGCGTCCTACACCTACGCAGTGGAGATGAATGATCTGGAGCCTCCGGCGATTCCTAAAGGCGTAACTGCGGAAGCGGAGTCCGGCTTTATTACCATCAACTGGAAAGCCAACAAAGAATCCGACTTACTAGGTTACCGGATTTATCGAACCATAGCCAAGCAACCGAATAAACCTGCAGCCTGTATCACCCCTGAAATTATCAAAGGCACTTCCTTTAAAGACCGACTGGACAAGCGCTATAAGAATGAATTTTTCTATACCGTCGTTGCGGTCGATACGAGTTTGAATCTCAGTGACGAGTCCATTCGGGTTGGTGCAGTAATGCCGGATGTTATTCCGCCACTTCAGCCATTTATCAAAAGTATCAAAGCAAATGCTACCAGTGTTGTGATTCAGTGGCTGCCTGGTACAGATGAAGACTTGGCTTATTATCAATTGGAGCGAAGCCTGCTAAGAGGAGAAGCTTATCAGGTAATTGGCGAAAGACTTTCCGCTTCTGCTACAGATTATATCGATGAAAATCTGGAACTAGGTCAAAAGTATTACTACCGACTTCGGTCCTTCGATCAAACGGGTAATGCTTCTGATTTCTCTGAGGTCTACGCCGCTGAACCCTGGCAAAGTGCTGCGAGCGCGGGCGCTGAATCCTTCGATCTTCGCTACGATCAGGGGAACAAGAACATCATTCTTTCCTGGAAAACTAATTCGGAGCAGGGCATCGTCGGAGCAATCATTTTAAAAGCAAAAGCTGGCGAAAATCTATTACCTGCCAGCCCAATGATCAAAGACAATAGCTATACAGATAAAGCAATAGAAGATAATCAACGCTATGCCTACGCTCTTAAAATATATTACCAGGATGGAGGAATGATACGATCAGAGACGAAGGAGATT
>JAHDHW010000296.1 GCA_020631105.1 Saprospiraceae bacterium
ATTCTTTCGATCAGCCGTAATTAGATATTATTATTACTTAGAGAGTACAAGACAAATATTAAAACACCCAAAATTTACGCCTCATTAATTAAACGTTGCTACCTATTTTAAAGTCAAAAGACTTTGACTAAGGTTGTTTCAAGTGTTCACAGGATCAATCATCTATTATTGACAAGCTGTCGACACAAACGCAAGAATTTCAATTCATGAAAAAAGCGATTATTTTACTCAGTTTCTTATTTGGTGTTTTATCTACTTTACCTGCACAGGAATTTTATGACATTGAGGTCATTAAAGAAGTAAAAGTCTATATCGACGATGCTACATGGCTGAACACTCTGGACTCCCTTAAGCAAATTGGTAATGATGACAGAGTTATTGGTTCTGTGGAGATAGATGGCGTAAAGTATGATAGTGTTGGCGTACGATTTAAAGGGAACTCTTCGTATTATAATGTTCGAAATCAGGAGTTGACCAAATTACCTTTCAATATAAAAGCTGATTATGTCAAAGATGATCAGAAGTTTATGGGGAAATATAAGTCTCTGAAACTCTCCAATGTGTTCCGTGATCCTAGTTTTATTCGCGAAGTACTGAGCTATGAAATTGCAGGTACTTATATGCACGCTCCAAGTGCGAACTTTATTAAGCTCTACGTCAATGATCAATTAATGGGCTTGTATAATAACTCAGAATCAGTAGATAAAAAATTCCTACAAGAACATTTTGGCTGGAAAAAAGGGGTGCTCTTCAAGTGTGACCCTAACTGGAATGCGACGGACCTTAAGGATTGTAAGAAAGGAGATAAGGCTTCGCTGGAATATTTAGGCCAAGATTCCGTGTGTTATTATGGGTTATACGAAATTAAAAGCGATACCGGATGGTCCGAGCTAATCGATCTGACGCATGCTTTGAATAAAGCTCCTGAAAGACTGGACTCTATATTACAAGTAGATGAAATATTATGGATGCATGCCTTCAATAATGTGTTGGTGAATTTAGATAGCTATGCAGGAAGACTCTGTCATAATTATTATCTGTATCGGGATTCTTTCAATGTATGGCATCCCGTTGTTTGGGATATGAACTTATCCTTTGGAGGTTTTCGATACGATGGCCTGGGGGCTCCTTTGTCCAATGAAAAAATGGCGAAATTAAGTATGTTCAATCACTATAAGCAAGATAATGGAAAACGACCATTAATTACAAATCTTCTTAAAAACAGCCATTACCGAAAGATATATGTAGCACATATCAAAACCATCGTGCAGGATTATTTTGCTAATGGAAAATACCTTGAACGTGCTAACAAAATTCAGACTGCTATCGAACCTCACGTTAAGATGGACCAGAACAAGCTCTATACTTATGAGAGCTTCAAACTGAATGTGAAATCTACTGCTCCGATTGGTAAATCCAAAATGATCGGAATCGAAGAGTTGATGAAGCCGCGAACGGAGTACCTGGTAAACCATCCATTATTGACCCGTGAAGCGCCGATTATTTCTGAGGTGAAATATATCGGTGAAACGGAAAAGAATGTCATTAGTGCCTCTGTTAAAGGAGCGGAGACGGTTTACTTAATGTACCGTTATGAACCTTTTGCACCCTGGCAAAAAATGAAGATGAAGTCAGATGATTCTGATTATTCTGCCTATTCCGCTACGCTGGATAAAGTAAAAGGTACCGAGTATTACATCATTGCAGAAGGAGATAAGTCTACTAGTCTTCACCCTGAAAAAGCATCATATGAGTTTTTGAAAATAGAATAATCTTTATCTTCAAAACCACTCCAAGACCCATTAATTACCCTATTATTTGCACCCTGGCTTTCACATCGATGATGTGTGGTAACATTTTTGCATTCATATGTGATTAGCGTAATATATTTGACTAATATCGTATATTTACAATCTGAATAGCTGGTCTAAAAGGAATGTAAGAGCATTCTGTACGGCTATTTATACATCCTTAATAAACTGATTTTTAATGAATTATAATCCTCTGAAACAAAAGCCGATACTACTTCTATTGGCTTTTCTATGCGGGAGTGCATTTATCTTTGCACAAGATCCGCTCAAACCAAACTCTATTTTTGGAAAAGCACTTTTCCTTGATCACTATTCTCCACAAAATGGCTCTTTAACCAGTCTCGAAAATTTCACAAATGGTTTTGAGATCGGATATCTCAGAAATCTAAATGAAAATGTCAATGCAGTGATCCCCTTAAAGGTTGGGGTAATTGGTTTGCCTGGCGAAACGGACAATAAGCGTTATATCGGAATAGATTTCATTGGCCAGTTTCAATACTATACGCCTGAAAGCCGGATTATCCCATACGGTTTGTTAGGCCTGGGAAGTGTCTCTGAGGATTTTGGAGACCTTAACTTTCAGATACCTTTTGGAGCAGGGCTACATGTTCGTTTAGGAAAGGCAGCCTTTATTAACTTCCAGGGGGAGTATCGGATTGCTTTCGCAGAAAATCGAGATAATCTTCAATTTGGAGTTGGGCTGGGTTTTATGATCGGGCCAGATAATGAAATATTACCCCCACCAATTGAAGTTCAGATTGTGGATACGGATCAGGACGGTATAGAAGATAAAGAGGATCAGTGCCCGACTGTTGCCGGACTTGCTGCCTTCAGTGGATGCCCGGATACGGATAATGACGGAATCCAGGACGCAGCAGATGATTGTCCTAAAGAGTACGGTACCAGAGCTACCAAAGGTTGCCCGGACAGAGATAGCGATGGATTGGCAGATAGCGTGGATGAATGCCCGGATCAACCAGGAAC
Source organism: Saprospiraceae bacterium (assembly GCA_020631105.1). Taxonomy (GTDB): domain Bacteria; phylum Bacteroidota; class Bacteroidia; order Chitinophagales; family Saprospiraceae; genus JAHDHW01. Next base: position 2,796 of record JAHDHW010000296.1, read on the forward strand.
GATTGCTAATAATGGCTGCCCGCCAAAAGATACAGATGGAGATGGATTCATTGATGCAGAGGATGAATGTCCGAATGTCAAAGGAACGCTACGAGGTTGTCCGGATGCAGATGGTGACGGAGTAGCTAATGCAAGAGATGAATGTCCGAATGCACCTGGTGAAGCGAGATTCAACGGATGCCCGGATACGGATGGAGATGGTATTCCTGATCTAAGAGATCGTTGTCCAAATTCTCCAGCACCAAACTCTCCGACAGGTTGTCCGGAGATCAAACAAGAAGATAAAGACATCCTGGATTATGCACTGCAAGCCGTACAGTTCGAAACTGGCAAAGCTGTCTTAAAGGAAGATTCGAAAGTAGTTCTTGACCAGGTGATTGATGTATTGAACAAATATCCTGATTTTAGATTGGAGATCATTGGACATACGGATAATGTAGGTAGCGAAATCAATAACCTTCGCTTGTCTCAAAGGCGTGCAAAATCCTGCTATGATTACCTGATTTCGAAAGGGGTATCCTCTAATATTCTGAATTCCGGAGGATTCGGAGAGAGTAATCCTATTGCTCCGAATAATACGAAAGATGGACGAAGAAGGAACCGTCGGGTGGAGTTTATCTTGGCACCGAGATAAAGGGATACTAATCAGAAAATAAAAATATCCAATGGCGTCATAATGATTTCATTGGATATTTTTTTTGAAGGCTTAGTATTTT
>JAHDHW010000297.1 GCA_020631105.1 Saprospiraceae bacterium
GAGGGACGAAATAATCTGAGATTCGGAGCGACCCGCGAATCCAAAAAAGTAAAACCCTGGGTATTTGATATTCCCCGATTTCCGGAATGTACCTTTAATTTTATTGACTTTCATCACGAAGATTTAGCGAAATCGAAATGGCAAAGAGCCCAATTTTCAGATGGCCAAATTGCACCTGATCTTAATGATGGAAAAGCGGTACATCTTCGACTGCAAAGTAAAGTTCATTTTGACGGCCTGATGTTTAACCCTAAAGATGGTGCTTATCTGATGAATCAATCGGGGACCTGGGATTTGCGTGTAGGGCTTGAGCAGGGAGGATACACATTGGCCCTGCATCCTTCCTCAAGATTATTGATTGACGATTCAGCGTTTCAGCTAGAAGCCTATCTCCATCGCTCAGATACGAATCGACTAGAGCTAAAAATCCGGAATCAGGAAGCCATTGTAGGCGATGTATTTCCAATGTTGTCGAATAAGATTCGGCAGAAACTTGGAGAGATAAAAATCGACCAGCCAGTCCTTGCAAAATTCTATTTAAATGAAGTTTTGATACCTTCGGTTAAAGGAGTCATTCGAATTGATTTTGCTTCGACGGATGCGGCCGTTCGATTTAGACAAGTCGAGATTGACCGGACGGATTTTATAGGTTATTACTCCAATGATTGTGATGGGGATGGAGTAGGGGATGCAAAAAACGCCTGTGTTGTTTTTGATCATGTGCATGGGGATTTATTTGGCGTCATCCCTACAAAAGTAAAAGGAAGAATTGATGATCTTAAGAATGCCCAACTATCAGCAGAGGGGACTATGGATATAAATCTCCCCCGACTCAATGAGCGGCTAGCGGCCAGTAATAAGATTACCTTTAGGGAAGGGAATGCGATACTTGAAATGGAGTATAACGGACCGTTCAAAGAAATCGTCCGAGATCCTTTTAATGAGGAGTTTGTAAAGATGGATGGAGCGGTTAGTTTTCAAAATGTAATCCTTGACCTTCCTAGTCGTAAGGAACCCTTTCCTGCACTTTCTGGGCATATGCACTTTGATGATCACGCGACGGAGCTTCGGCAATTGGATTTAAACTGGAGAGGTGCGGAGGTGACGCTAAGTGGTGCGCTAAATAATTTGCCAGAGTTTTTGTTCTTTGATACACAGGCTTTGCAAAGTGACCTGAAATTACATTTTGATCATTTAGATATGGCCGCTTTCGCTGATGAAGGGGCTTCTACTTCTTCAGGAAGTAAATTGGACTTCGAGAAAATAAAAATGATTGCTCGACAGATTGCATCCAATATTAATGGCGGATTACAATTAGATATAGATCGTTTAAGTTACGATACCTTATATCTGACGGATGTACATACCCACTTTAGGTTTTTATCTCCTTTGCTCTATGAAGAAAATGCGGATTCTTCGATGATTCAAATGGAAGCACTATCGGCCAATTTTATGGGGCAGACAGCATTTGAATTAGGCTTGGGTTTTTCGCAAGAAGCCAATACTTCTTTGCTCTTTGATATGCGCTTCCCGGATGCTCAGGTTTTTGCCAATACTTTTCTTCCGGCAGGAAATCGGGTGAAAGAAGGAAAAGTTGGCCTTTACCTCAACGGACGATTACCCTTGCAATCATTGAGCAATCCTGATCATATGCTGGATGCTCTGCTTTATAGTGGGCGCCTTGAGTTTGATACTGTTGAAGCAAGTCTTGCCTCATTTACCTGGCCGCTACGGAAAGTATCAGGTACACTTAATTTTGATGAACAACAGTTGAATTTTGATCAACTTAACTTTGGATACGAAGGCGCTCCTTTCGAACTTAATGGATGGGTAAAGGGCTATCGGTATTTTGGTGTAAAACAAAGTTCTTTTGACCTGAGATTAGTGGGGCGATCTGTTAATCTAAAGCCTAATCAAGTTGCTTATGCTGATTCCTCTGATATGAAAAATGAGTTGGTACCAGCGGAGCTATTCCAAAGCCTTGATACTATTTACAAATTAGGTGCAGGGCATCTGACACTAGATTTGGATACGCTATATACCCAGCAACAAACCATTACGCCTTTACGGGCTTCTCTTGATTTACGGGCAGATCCTGCTAATGAAGATTGGTATGAGTTGAATCTGGATAGTCTGCAAATTGGTTTTGGTGGCCGTAACTTGATTAGCGGAGACGCCAGGATTTCAAATCCGGTAAAACCAAAGCTTGAGGCAGCTGTTCATAGTGTTCTTAATTTTAAGAAGTTAGCTGATTTTTTGCCGAGTGATTATATTGAGCTGCAAGATGGTTTTTTTCGAATGGATCTTGACTATGAGGTGGACTTGTTTGATGATCTAAATGCCAGGAACTACCTGTTAAATGCGAATATTGACGGAGCCGTGGAGATTGTAAACGGAAAACTATTTTATAATTATCGTGATTTTCAGGTGGATGACTTTTTTGGCCATATCCAATTTGATAATCGTAATATCACCATTCGTGATCTTGATCTTAGCCTGAATGGAAATCGATTATTTGCGGATGGAGCTTCAACTGATTTCTTTCCTTTTTTTATCCAATCTGGTCAGCGCGCCCGAATTGTACTCAATGTAGCATCACCTGAATTCGACTTTGGAGGATTTACCGCACCGCACGGACTTGGGAAAGATACATTGACATCCACTGAATCGACCAAGGGTATGCTAAAGAAAACGGGCGGATTTATCGATCAGTTGTTAAGCAAGGGATCCTTAGATATGAACACCGATTTTGACCTTGTAAAATATGAAGGCTTCCTGGCAAAATCACTAAAAGGCAATATCTCCCTCCACCCGGATACCGTAAAGCTTGATGGAGTCAAAATGGAACTCGCCAAAGGCAACTTTAAGATTGATGGATCGATTACCAACATTATTGATCATCAGCCAAAGATTGAGGTCGATGCACAGTTTATTGAATCCAATGTCCGTCAGCTCTTTCAGCAGTTTCAGAATTTTGGGCAGGCAGATTTGGATTCTACCAATGTGGAAGGTTTTGCCTCTGTCAATATTCAGTTTAGTTCAGAGGCGAATTCCAATTATTCTTTACTAACGAATACGATGTTTGGAGACTTTCAATTCAAACTATTCGGAGGGCAATTGATTAACCTTCCAGCAGTACGTAAGATGTCTGGCTTCCTTTCAAAGAAGCGTCAGCTCAATCATATTCTGATTGATACACTGGAAACGTTTACGCATATCCGAGGAAATGACTTGTATATAGACCGATTCAAACTGCACTCCAGTTCCTTCGATTTTAATGTGGAAGGCGTTTATAGCCTGGGTACTCAGGATAATACCAGAATACTTTTTGGCGTACCATTGAGTAATTTATTTAAACGTCATATCAGTTCTGACGAAATGAAAAAAGAACGCAAAGGCTTGAAAATTTTTATCGAAGCACGACCGAAGAAGGATAGAATGCGGTTTCGTTGGAAACTACCTTTTAGCAGGAAGAAATATAGATTGCCGGAGGGAAAGATTGA
>JAHDHW010000090.1:0-2888 GCA_020631105.1 Saprospiraceae bacterium
GTTATCAATTATTCCCACTGGTAGTACCATTGACCAAATACAATCACTTTGAACCTTAAATATACCCTAATGAAAAAACTATTTCTGACTGTTTTTCTATTCCTGCTATTGTTTATAGCATATGTATTATTCAAAACATTTACTTTTTCCTCTAGTCAGCTACAAGTAGCAGCCATTGAGCAATCTGAAATCCCTGAAGGTGCGGTTGACCGATTTGTAGAGGCATTAAAAATCAGGACGGTTTCTTTTGAAAATAAAGCTGATTTTGATTCTACACAATTTCAATTGTTTAATCAGTTTTTGAAAGAGCGTTATCCACTTACAGATTCATTATTGGAGCATAAAATATTTAATCAATTTAGTCATCTCTATAAATGGCAAGGTAAGGATGATGCGCTTGATCCGGTCATCCTGATGTCTCATATAGATGTGGTGCCTATCGCTTCGCCTCGTAAATGGACAGTCCACCCGTTTACGGAAGGCGTTAAGGGAGATACAATTTATGGGAGAGGAACGATAGATGATAAATTCGGAGTAGTTGGAATATTAGAGTCTGCGGAACAATTATTAGGTGAAGGATATCAACCCAACCGTACGATTTACTTTGCTTTTGGTCATGATGAAGAAGTACTTGGGCATCTTGGTGCAGAAACTATTGTTAATTACCTAAAAAGCGAAGGCGTCCAGGCAGCATTCGTTTTAGATGAAGGACAAGCAATTGTTGAACGGATGATTCCCGGACTGAATCAGCAAGTTGCCTTAATTGGCGTAGCTGAAAAAGGGTATGCCTCGGTGGAGCTTAGAGTTGATATGGCCGGAGGTCATTCCTCCATGCCGGTTAAAGAGACAGCAATTGATGTTTTGGCGGATGCTGTCCGAAAGGTTAAGCAAAATCCAATGCCTGCTGAACTGACCTATGCCCTTGATGGCCTGATGGATAAATTAGGCCCTGAAATGGACTTTAAGACTAAGCTGTTTTTTGCAAACCGAAAGCTTTTCAAACCTTTCATCCTGAAAGCTTATGAGAATGGAAGTCCAGCAGCCAATGCAAGCGTCAGAACAACAGCTTCACCCACTATCTTTGAGGCAGGAATTAAACAAAATGTAATCCCAACTTCAGCACGTGCAGTGGTTAACTTTAGAATACTTCCCGGAGAGACTCTCGACGATATAAAAGAATATATATCAAAGGTCATCGATGATGACAGGATTTCTATCAGGAGCATTGGAGTGTCCAGTCCGGCTTCACCAATTTCACCTATTACTTCATCTGGATATAAAATTTTGGATCAGACCATTAAGGAAGTTTTTCCGAATTTATTGACTGCGCCAAATTTAGTCATTGGCGCAACTGATGCGCGATACTATACGGCATTAAGCGAAAACGTTTATCGCTTTGTACCTTATTACATCAATCCGGAGAATCTGGCTTGTTTTCATGGTATTGATGAGCGTGTCTCAGTCAATGAATTTGAAAACGGGATTCGCTTTTATCGGCAACTGATATTGAATGGCACCCAATTGAAGTAACTTAAATTAAATTGAGCAAATCAAAAGATTGTCCTAAGGTTTTATGCGGAGCAGTATCCAGCCATCGATCCAGGATGGTCGCATAGATTTGCCGGAAGTCTACCTGGTAACGAAGGTCTCCTTTGTCAAGATTGATGAGATCCGGAGCGGCGTTATAGAACCCTGGTTTTTGGAGCCGGCCTCCAATCAGAAATAAATTATTGGCAGTCCCGTGGTCTGTACCATTACTCGCATTTTGTTTGACCCGGCGACCAAATTCAGAGAACGTTAGGATCAGCGTATCCTCCATCAAACCTTGAGCTTTTAAATCTTTGACAAAAGCGGCAACGCCTTCAGCATATTGGGTTAATTTTCTGGATTGGATATTTTTTTGAGCAGCATGCGTATCGAATCCACTTAAACTAACATAGTATATTTTGGTATCTGTATCGGCTGTTATTAGCTCTGCTACTTGCTTTAGATCCTTAGCGAAAGCATCTTTGGGATAAGTAGTTTTTGATTGATGAACCTGTGACTTTTCGAAGAGATAGTCAGCCGAAGATTGTGTATCAATCATGGTTTTGTACAGGTAAGCAACGGCCTCTTCTTCATGATGATCTTCACTCGCAATTGCTTTTAAGAAACGATTATTAGTTGTTCGTTTTAATGCCTTTGGATTGCTCATGGCGAAGCCAGCGTACTGCTCTCCTTTCAAGGCAAGACTCAAAGTGTCATCAACTTCCAGTGCGTGGTAAATCTGATCGCAGCCTACACAATTGCTATCCAGGTAACGACCAATCCATCCTGTAGATAAATATTCGTCACTATTACTTGCCGTATGCCAAATGTCCATCGAACGAAAATGCGAACGATCCGGATTCGGGTATCCTACGCTATTTATAATCGTCATTTCTCCTGCGTCATAAAGTGGCCTTAGTGCTTCCAGTGCTGGATTGAAACCCAATTCATCCGCTACCCGAATAACTTCATTCGCCGGAATTGCGAGACTTGGTCTGCTCTGAAAATAAATATCATTACGATAAGGAACGATTGTGTTTAATCCATCATTTCCACCTGACAATTGGATGATCACCAGATTTTTACCCGAACGACTGGATAAGGTTCGTAGTGCTTGAGTAGCGCTCAAAAAGGAAGGAACCAAAACGCTGGTAGATGCGAGGGCAGATGTTTTTAGAAAATTTCTTCTTTTCATTGGACTTTTATTTTTATTCGCGGATGCTTCTCCTGACGATCCTGATAAAGTATAGGTTCATCAGGATATCAGGATCCGTTCGCTGAAATACACGGTTATTTGACGGATCAATTAGCTTAGCATAATTGATATTCGGGTAATGACATTAAACGTAAACAGAGAGATT
>JAHDHW010000090.1:2988-21573 GCA_020631105.1 Saprospiraceae bacterium
TGTTGATTGTTCAAAAAGCGAATCATCGCTGCATCTCTTGCCATCGCTTTTGCGAAGGTTCGAAAATTGCCCAGAGCGTGTTTGCGAATGGTCAATAGCTGTTTGTGTGCGAGCTTTGAGTGCTTAATCACACATGCAAAATGCCCATGCCAGAACAAAGACATTTTTTCAAGGAGCATGCTTTCTTTAGGATCAGCCATTCGTTTAACCCATTGAGCGTTTTGCTCAATAAGGAACTGTTTTTCAGCATTACGTATCGCTTTGCGAGTTTCAACATTAGCACGATTGCCCATTGCATCTGTGTAATCCTGATATTTAGATTGGGGGGTATTTGCTTTTTGAGCTTGCTCAAATAAGAGATCAATGGCTTGAAGAAGCGAAAAATTTTGAATGTCTTTCCATTCCTGTGGGCTACATCCGAATCCGGCACGCCAGGAAAGATGTTTGATTTTTTGTGAAGTGGTCATTATAATTTTGCATCAGTTTGGGTTTTGGACTAACAAATGGAGTGATGGTTTAACGATTGAACATTTGCTTGCTTTTTAGCAGAGATAAAATGGATAAGTGATAGCCTTTAGATGTGATTAAAAATCACTTTCCCTTCTTTGCTTCAATTTTTTGACTTAAGTGAATTTGTTTGGTCAACTAAACTACTAATGAGAGGTTTTAGGGAACACATTATTAGTATGATTCGGATTTAATAATTAAACTGATGGTTCCATTAGCTATGATTATCTTGTACCAATTTTATCTAAGTAACCCAAGTTGCGATGAATGGCCTCTCTATCAGATGAATCGCAACTTGCATTAAGTAATTATGATGAGATTTATCGCCACAATTTCTTTTCTTCTACTTCTTAGTTGTTCAGAGCAAAAGGGCCAAAAGTCTATCTCGGATAATGATGATCAAAGAATTATTTTTCTTGCTCAGATTGAACAATTGGCGGATACATTGGCGAAATCCCAATCTAGTATAATTGATCATGTCAAAGCAAAAAGGCTCGTCGATAATAGTATATTGTTCGTTGATAAATATCCAGAAGATAAGAGGTCCCCGGATTTATTATTTAGAGCTGCGGAGGTAAGTGTAGGCATGGAAGCTTTTGAGGAATCGCTGGTATTATGGGAAAGACTGCGTAAGCATTATCCTGATCATCCTAAATCAATAGAAGCTTTATTTTTTCAGGGGTTTACCTGTGATAATCAACTCAGAGATAAGGAACGATCAGCGAATTATTATAAAAAATTTCTAAGTCAGCACCCCAGCCATGAACTTGCTCCTCAGGCTAAGCTCTTACTAGAACAGTTGTCCGTGTCTCCAGAAGAATTGATTCGACAGTTTAAAGAGAAGCAGGGAAACTGATAAGTCATCAAGCAGGCGTTAAATTTTTCTTAATCCGGCGACTTTTGCTACTGTTAAAGCACTACAGCTAGCATGGAAGGGCAAAACTTTATATCTTTATATGCACATAATTCTTATTTATGAAGCCAGGCTTCAGAATCTATTCTAGGACAAGTCCTAAAAAACAATCAACATGAGATATCAAATTTTCCTTTTCTTTTTACTATTAAGTGTTAGCAATGTACAGGCTGAAGGAATTGAATTTTTTGACGGTAGCTGGGAGGAAGCATTAGAAGCGGCAAAAACACAAGATAAAGTGATCTTTGTAGATGCTTATACTACCTGGTGCGGACCTTGTAAACGAATGGCAAAAACAGTCTTTACAAAAGAAGAGGTTGGAGAATTCTATAATCGAAATTTCATTTGTATGAAGATTGATATGGAAAAACCGGAAGGAAGAGCCTTTCAGCAAAAATATCCGGTTGCAGCCTTTCCAACCTTGTATTATATCGATGGAGACGGAAAAACAGTATTTAACACGAAAGGAGCACGTAATGCAAAGCAGTTTCTTGATCTGGGTAGAACGGTGTTGGGCAAAACGGATAAAAGTGGAGAATATGCTGAAAAGTATGAAGCTGGGGATCGAGATCCGCAATTAGTATACGATTATGTAAAAGCATTAAATAAAGCAGGAAAGCCAAGCTTAAAGATTGCAAATGAATATTTAAGCAGTCAAAATGACCTTACAACGGATTTCAATCTACAATTTATTTACGAAGCGATGGTAGAAGCGGATTCTCGGGTTTTTACTTTGTTTATCAAAAATCGTTCATCAATAGAGCGACTGACTTCCAAAGAAGCTGTCGATCAAAAGATTCATGATGCTTGTAAAGCAACTGCAAAAAAAGCATTAGAATTTCAGTTTGAAGAATTGCACGAAGAAGCAAAAGCAAAGATGAAGGCGAATTGTCCGGAGCATGCAGAGGCTTTTGTATTTGATGCAGACCTGAACTATTACAGAGGCTTGCAGGATGCAAAGAATTATGTAAAGACTTGTAATGATTATGTGAAGAAAGTAGTGAAGGACAACGCTAAGGAGCTAAATACCTTAGCGAGAGATTTAAAAATATCATTCGCTGATGATACTAAAGCCATGAAACTGGCAGAAAAACTAGCAGGAAAAGCGGCTAAAAACGGCGGTTTATACGAGTATTACTATACTTATGCCGAGGTTTTGATGCTCAATGGCAAATCATCAGATGCTCTTAAAGCTGCAAATAAGTCCTATGAATTAGCAGAAGGTAAAGCAAACGTCCAACGTTCGATAAAAGGACTTATTGATAAGATCAAAAAAGCCTAGTAAAACTACTGGCACGGAATTTTAAGCAAAGTAATAAGAGCCATCCATTGCCAATTGGGCTGGGTGGCTTTTGTAGTATAAAAACCATTTCAAAGATGAAAAAAAGCATATTGCTTTCCCTAGTTGTGATTTTTTGTGTTTCTGCTCTCCATGCACAGAGTGGTATTCAGTTTCAGCATACTGCATGGAACGATATTCTCAAAGAAGCCGCCAAAGAAAATAAGTTAGTTTTTGTTGATGCGTACACTACCTGGTGTGGCCCCTGTAAACGAATGAGTAAAGAGGTTTTTACACAGAACGAAGTGGCAAAATTTTATAACAAAGAATTTATCAATTATAAGATTGATATGGAAAAAGGAGAAGGGCCAGAGCTGGCGAGTAAATACAAAGTCGCTCAATACCCTACACTCCTGTTTATAGATGCTGCCGGAAATTTGGTGCATCGTGCTGCTGGCTATCATGATAAAGCTCAATTGATTGAATTAGGAAATGCAGCACTTGATCCAAGTCAGCAATTGGCCACTCAAGAAAAGAGATTTAAAGATGGAGATCGCGATCCCGCTTTCCTCAAAGAGTATACAGCCCTTCGTGCTCGTTCTTTTGATGATAGTCATTTGCCAGTTGCGGAAGCTTACCTGAAAGCACAGGGAAATCTTAATACGGACGAAAACAGGTCTTTTGTTTTTCAATACCTTGGAGATATTGACTCCAAAATGTTTAAGCATTTTACTAAGTATCGAGCAGATTATGCCCAGCAGTTCGGAGCTAATGCAGTAGAACAAAAAGTAAATACTTTGGTCTCTGATTACATTGCCTCAAAAAGTACAGATGAACAATTAATAGGACTTAAGGAAGTGAAAACCCTTTACAAAAAAGCTTATCCTTCTAAAGCCAAAAAACTTTTCTCGGCCTATAAAATGACTTACTATCGTAGCCAGGGAGATCGTAAAGGCTTCGCTAAATCAGCAATTAAACATTATAAGAAATATCCTTCCAATGATCCTGAGGAACTAAACGAAATTGCCTGGACTTTCAATACCGTTATTTCTGAAAAAAAATATTTAAAGAAGGCACTAAAGCTTGCTACGCAATCTGCGGAAATAGATCCAGCCTTTTATAATTATGACACGATTGCAGCACTAAATGCAAAAATAGGCGACAAGACTGCGGCTAAAGCTGCAGCGATCAAAGCTATTGAATTTGCAAAGCAAGAAGGCTTTAGTCCGGACGGTTATGCAGCAACAACCAAGCTTTTAGAGTCCTTGTAATCTTTGCGTACTAAGCTACTTCACGATAAGTGTCATATAAATATGTTTTCTTAGGATTCTGATCCGAAGGAAACCGAATATCTTTGATGTTTAGCTGTAAGCTAACTTTTCCATTCCAGTGGTTTTCTTTTATGGTATAACAAATATCAAAAGGCTCCTTTTTGATTCTCTCAAAGTGTTTTCCCTGATAAAAAGCAATAGCGCTAATTGGAGATTCGGCTGACTGCCGTATGTGTAATTTAAGGTGTTGTCCTTTTAGTAGTTTTGAGTAACCGGTATCTCTTACCTTACGGCTGATAAAAACGGGCGTTCGGTTTCCTGGACCAAAAGGGGCAAAAGCATTTATACTTTTCCAAAAGGAAGTATTGATAGCTGCTAGATTAATTTCTGCGAAATATGATAGTTGTTGCTTTAACTGCTTAGGCTTAATTGTTTTTGCAACTTCCTCTTCAAATTTTTCGCTAAAGGGTTTTACTTTGTCCAGAGATAAAGTCAATCCGGCAGCGTGTGCATGCCCACCGAATTCATCTAAGTAATCTTTGCATTTTTCAAGTGTGGTATAAAGGTCATAGCCTGGAATGGATCGTGCGGAGCCCACAGCTTTGCCATTCGATTCTGTTAGGATGATCGTTGGACGAAAGTAATGATCAACGAGCCGTGCTGCCGCAATACCAAGTACGCCTTTGTGCCACTTTGGGTTAAAGAGAACTATAGATTTTCGTTCCTGCCAATCTTTATCGGATTCGAAAAGAACCTTAGCTTCTTTAGCAACATTTTTATCATATGCCTTACGAGCCTTATTACACTGCTGTAATTGATTTGCATATTCTGTAGCGACGACGGGGTTTTGAGCGAGCAAAGTATGTACGCCAAGTTTGGCGTCGGCTATTCTGCCTACAGCATTAATCATAGGCCCTATTCCAAAAACGATATCCTCAATTCTTTGATGATTTTTGTGATGACTTTGAGCCAGTAATGCGGATAGTCCAACTCGAGGGGTGGTATTCAATTGCTTCAAACCAAAGTGAGCAAGTACCCTGTTCTCGCCAGTAATGGGTACTAAGTCAGCAGCGATACTGACCGCTACAAGATCGAGGAATGGGATTAGTTCGTCTTTTGTCCAACCGTCTGCCTTTGCAAATGCCTGGATGAGTTTAAATGCTATCCCACAGCCACTAAGATCTTTGTAGGGGTATTTACAGTTAGCTTGCTTTGGATTAAGTATCGCTATTGCCGAGGGTAATGCTTCACCAGGGAGGTGGTGGTCGCAGATGATGCAGTCTATTGCTTTGAGCTTCGCCGCTGAAACGGGAGCTACTGCCTTGATACCGCAATCAACCGTAATGATCAGGTCAATATTATTTTGTGCGGCATAATCAACCCCTTGCATTGAAAGGCCATAGCCCTCTTTATAGCGATCTGGAATATAGATGCTGATATTTGAAGTGTACGTGGATAAAAAATGATACAACAAACTTACAGATGTTACACCATCAACATCATAGTCTCCATAAAGTAATATGCTTTCTCCGCGGTCTATTGCCCGATGGATACGTTCCAGTGCAGTATGCATGCCATGCATTCTAAAAGGATCATGTAACTGATCTAGTGAAGGGTTTAGAAAGTGGTCAGCCTGAGTTTTACTATGGATATGCTGACGTGCCAATAATCGTGCGGTGATTTCATCAATGTCCAATAGTTCTTCTAATTCAATGAGCCTGTTATGATCTGCAGGAATTGGAACCCATCTTTTTGGAGGTGGATTATTATCAATTTGGCTTGATGAAAAAACAGAAGTGTCTGCTTTTGAGGAACAGATTTGTTTGTGGATGTAAGTCATAGTAATGAGTTATGAATAAAATGATTAACTCTCCTATTAATAAGACTCCACAATCATCAAAATTCCATAAAAATTAGAAGACTATTTTTGATTTTTTTTCTTGCTAGAGAATATCGTGCAGTAAATTTATTAGCTTTAGAAAAGCAAAATTCAAAACAATGAAAAACCTTTCTTTCTTAATTGTCCTCCTATTAAGTATTTCCTTTGCCTGTACACCCTCCGCCCCTAAAGCGGATGCGGGCCCTAATTTGGACTTACCGAAAACAGACGCTAAACCTGTAAACGTAGTGTTCATTCTAAGTGATGATCACCGCTATGACTTTATGGGTTTTTTGAATAAACCTTCCTTTTTGAAAACTCCGAATATGGATCGGTTAGCAAAGGAAGGAATTCATTTTCCAAATGCTACGGTTACCACTGCACTTTGCTCACCGAGTCGAGCTTCAATATTAACTGGCCAATATGCCCATCATCATACGGTAGTAGATAATAGTGCGAAAGAACCAAGTGACCTGATTTACTTTCCGCAATACCTTCAGAAGGTTGGTTACGAAACCGCATTTTTCGGGAAGTGGCATATGGGAGATGCGAATGATAATCCGCGGAAAGGATTTGATAAATGGGTAAGTTTTAGAGGGCAAGGGGATTATTATAATCCAACCTTAAATATTGATGGTAACCGATCAAAGATCGATGGATATAATGCGGATCTACTTACAGGTTATGCTACCGATTGGTTGACTAAGGAACGAGATATGGAAAAGCCATTCTTTATGTATCTATCTCATAAATCTGTTCATGCGATGTTCCAACCCGCAGAACGACATAAGGATGTGTATACGAATGAAAAAATCGAATACCCCGATAGCTACGCGGACACTGATGAAAATTATGAAGGTAAGCCCGACTGGGTTCGCGAGCAGCGAAATAGCTGGCATGGCGTAGACTTTATGTATCACGGAAGATTGGAGTTTGATTCTTTTTATTATAAATATTGCGAGACTATCCTTGGGGTTGATGAAAGTATTGGAACGGTATTGAGGACCTTAGAGGAGAATGGCTTGGACGAGAATACATTGGTATTCTACATGGGAGATAACGGATTTGTCCTGGGAGAGCATGGACTTATTGACAAGCGACATGCGTACGAAGAATCCATGAAAGTTCCACTTTTGGCCTATGGCCCCGGAGTCATCAAAGGTGGTAGAACCATAGAACAACAAGTACAAAACATCGACATCGCACCAACGATTTTAGCGGCTGGAGGATTAGAGAAACCTGATAACATGGATGGACGCTCTTTCTTGCCAATGCTAAAAGGAGAAGATATGGAGTGGCGGGATATCGCATTCTACGAGTATTACTGGGAGAAAGCATTTCCGCATACACCTACAACTTTTGCGATGCGGACAGATCAATACAAATTCATTATGTATCACGGTGTATGGGGAGATGATGAACTTTATGATTTGAGAAATGACGCAAATGAAATGAAAAATCTTTTCCGCGACCCAGCTTATAAAGAGCGTGTAGATAGCATGCGAAGTAATATCTATTCCTGGTTAGAGGATACCAATGGTATGCTCATTCCATTGAAACGCAACAGCGGATGGACTGCTGACAAACGAAAAGAAGATTTACTTCAATAGGCTTTGAATTTTTAAGAGTAATGCGGATAAATGCTCCACTGTTGTTGAAGGATTTATCAGTGTTACTCTTAAGAATATCTGGTTTTTTAATCTCGTCTGAACGATAAAGAATTCTCCTTCTTTTACAATTGCCTCCCGAATACTTCCATTAATCTCATTTAATTCTTCTGCAGTTTTATCTGGAGCTGCATAGCGAAAGCAAACGATATTTGACTCCGGTACATTCACCGGCATTTCAAAATGCGGTAAGGCTTTGATCATTTGGGCAAAGGTACGCCCCAGGTCATATTGTCGGTCAAGGTAATCTTCGAAAAGCTGTTCTCCGCCATTTCTTAATAGTGCATAGACCCTAAAACTCATCGAAGTTTTGGTCAATTCAAAGGTTCTCTTGGCAAGATTGTACCACTCGCCGCTTTCCTGATTGTCCCAAAGGTAGGCGGCGCGTTGCGCAAAAGTCTGATAGGAGTGACTTCCGTTTTTAAAGATCAGCATGGTTACCAGAGAAGGCGTTAAAAGCATTTTATGGAAATCGAAAATGACAGAGTCTCCCCTTTCAATACCTTTGAGTAAATGGCGATATTTTCTGGAAAACAAAAGTGCGCCTCCATGTGCAGCATCCACATGCATCCAAAGTTGATGTAGCTGGCAAAAATCAGCGATTGCTTCTAAGTCGTCATGTGTTCCGGTTGAAGTGGAACAAGCGTTTGCGATGACACCAATGACTTCGACGTTATTTTTCTTTGCTTTTATTAGTTCCGCTTCCAGTAATGAAGTATTCATTTTGAATTGATCATCAACCGGTATTTTGATTAATCCCGCTGCACCCATGCCCATTACTCTCACGGCTCTATCGACGGAGTAATGTGCTTCTTCCGAAACCATAAAAGCATATTGCTTTCCCTGGTAACCATGTTCCCAAACATCTGTTTTTATTTTTACAGCTCTGGCACATAAGAGCGCAGTTAGATTACCTAAGGTCCCGCCAGAAGTTAGAAAGCCGCTACTTGTTTCCGGGGAAAACCCAATTTTATCAGCGACGATTTCACTAATGAGTCGCTCCAGTACAACACCGGTGGTGCCTTGCTCATAAATACCCATGCCTGGATCGAGGAAAGCGCCGAAGAGTTCGCCCAGGACAGCTTCCGGTGCAGGCGGCGCAGTTTGATGGCCCAGATATTTTGGATGATGTAAATGGATGATTTGCGCTAAGGTTTTTTCATACCAATTACCGGTAGGTGCGTCTAAGTCTTTCTTCCAAAAGTCATAAAGTGCTTCGGGCTTAGTCTGGTCATATACCTTTTGAGATAAATCCGGGGATTGCATCCGCTGAAGATGATCAGCTAATTGATCTATCATGGCATATCCTTTTTTACGAAAGGATTCGGCATCAAATGCATTGGATAAGGAGTTGGTCATGTTTTCTTTTGCTTATGTAACACAAACATAACCATTAAAACAATAGATGAGTTCCGATCAATAATATCATGGAATTCATAGATTTTTTTCGTCTTTGCCTGACAATTTCGTCAAGCTGCTTAAAATGAATTATCTTGTTAATCACCGTACGAAATGTAATGAAAGAGATACTCAAAAATATAATGCTTTTGCTTTTCTTTTGGAGCCTGGCAATGAGTTTACTTGCTCAGTCAAAGGTGCAAGAGCTACATAAGGTATTGAGCGAAGCTAAAGCAGATTCTTCGCGAATATTGACCTATCTGGATTTAGGGCAAGAGTATAGCAAAGAACGAAAAACAGATTCTTCTATTCATTACCTAAACAAGGGTTTACTCCTGTCGGAATCAATCGAAAATGATTATCTGATTATTCGAACGCTTAGTGCTTTGGGCTTTCATTTAAATGTCAGTGGGAATAATAAGGCAGGGCTGACATACCTTCAGCGTGCAGTCAATCTATTGAAAAGTAATCCTGAGTATAAAGGCCTGAATGCGGATGTGTATACGAATATTGCTAATTGTTATCGACGGCTTACTCAAATGGACTCTTCTTATTATTACTACACAGAGGGAAGTAAGCTGTATGAAACTTTAAATGATCAGCATGGATTGTGGAAAACTAAGGTCGGTCTCACTCGATTGTTTATGGAGAATAAGAATTATCCAAAAGCAATTGAGTATATAGAGCAGGCAATGGCAGTAGTCGACCGATCCAAGCGGATTGATTATGGGTTCAGCTTATATTTTCAAAACCTCGCGTATCTCTATGGTGGAGAAATGGAGAAGTATGCACAGAACTTCGAAGCCTGGCGTGCTTTTAAAAGTGAGGGCTCTGGCGCTATTGACGGCGACGCTCGCCATGCGGATTTAGTGAATACGTTTGGGGATGATCCTGACCAATCCATTATTGCAATGCAGCAGGCAGTTGCCTATTCCAGATCGAGAGGGAATAAATTAATGATCGGTCTGCACTTGCAGAGCCTGGGGAATCTTAATAAGGAAGCAGGTGATCTCGAAAAAGCGAAAGCCAGTTTAGAGGAATCTATTCCGTATCTACAAGAGGTAGGGTCTCGATATGCTGTCGAAGAAAATTACTATGACTTATACGAAATTTATAAAGAACAGGATTCGCTGATCAACGCTAGTCGCTACCTCGAACAATACGTTGCCCTGAAGGATTCAATTGCGAAAGCACAAATGCAACGCAATATATCAGAGCTCGAGATTCGCTACGAGACAGAGAAAAAGGATCAGACCATTTTACAACAATCCAGAGAACGCAATCTCTTGCTTATTAGTGGAGCGCTACTTCTGGTCGCTGGCGGTGTAATTATTCTATACCTACGCAATCGCCTTCGGCTCAATCAGCAGCTTGCTGAACGCGAAGCAGAAATTCAAAGTCAGAAAATCACTCAACTTGAGCAGGAGAAAAAACTGGCAACCTACGATGCCATGATTAATGGACAAGAACAAGAACGCCAACGGGTAGCAAGAGATTTGCACGATAGTATTGGCGGATTATTGAGTACTGTAAAAGCACATTTCAATGCGGCTCAAACCGTATCCACGAGCCCAGCGGATCAGGAACATCGTTTTGATAAAGCCAACACGCTTCTGGATGAAGCTTGTGAAGAGGTCAGGCGAATTTCCCATAATATGATGCCTCGTGCTCTAGAGCTTTCTGGGATTGAATTAGCAGTAGAAGATTTACGAGATGGCCTTAAGTCCAAAGGCATTAATTGTCAACTAGAGATAATCGGAAATAAGCCTTTGTTTGAAAAGAGCAAAGAGACTATGGTCTTTCGTATTTTACAAGAACTTTGTAATAATGTCATAAAACATGCTCAGGCAAAAATGGTCCTGTTGCAGTTATTATGGACGAATGATAAGCTGAATATTTTGATAGAGGACGACGGTAAGGGTTTTGATATCGATAGCCTGGTAGGAAATGAAGGTATTGGCCTGAAGAGTATTCGTTCCAGAGTAAAATTTCTTAATGGCGAAATTCACTTTGATTCTGTCCTACACGAAGGGACTACTGTAAACCTTGAAATTCCATTAGTATGATTAACGTGGCGATTGCTGATGATCATCAGCTTGTAATTGATGGTATACAATTGATGCTTAATCCGGAAGCGGATATGCAATTGACGCTTTCTGCCGTGCATGGTCAGTCTTTACTTGATCAAATGGAAGATGCTAAAGTCGATATCATTTTGTTGGATGTAAATATGCCGGTGCTTAATGGCCTAGAAACTTGTAAAAAGATCCGGGCCATTTACCCCAAGGTCAAAATCCTTGGACTTTCAATGATGAAAGAAGTAAGCTTAATCAAGCTAATGTTGCAAAATGGTGCGAATGGATTTCTCCTGAAAAACGCAGGTAAAGATGAAGTCGTCGATGCTATTCGAAAAGTATACGACGGACAGAATTATTATAGCGCAGAAGTGGCAGAAATTGTCATGAGTAGCCTTGGGTCGAATAATTCAAAGGATAAAACAGTTTCTCCATTTCCTCAACTTTCACGTCGTGAAAAACAGGTGTTGCAACTCATTGTAGATGAATTTACTACTGCCGAAATTGCAGAAAAGCTATTTATTAGCTTCGGCACCGTTGAGACCCACCGCCGGAATATTCTTTCCAAACTTGGTGCAAGAAATACTGCAGGAATTGTAAGGATTGCGGTAGAGTATGGCCTTTTATAAACTAAAGGATAATTAGTGCTCCCTCTATGAATTCCGGTATTTTTCAAAATCCCTCTTTTCCTAGAAGTCAATCGGTAATATTCTTACCATCTTTGTAATAGACAAAAAGCCATAGGCTGTCTACCCCTATAACCAATGAATCTCCCTCTTATCAGGGTGCTTCACCTAAGTACACACATCAACTACATTACTGACTCCACACAAACACCCCAAAGTTAATCGAGACTTAACGGTTCGCCGTTAAAGTATAAAATAATAGTGTTGGTCCCACTACCAACCTCAGGTGGGTGTTGATGCGCACGCACATCGCTCCCTCTTCAAAAAACCAAATGAAATATGTAAATAAATGCGTGATGTTATAGGAGCTTGCCCTTGGGCGAGCTCCTATTTTTTTAGCCCAAAGTGACTGTATCTGTTTAATGGTACTACCAGTGGAAAATAATTAATTACAAAAGTATCGGAATAACACAGGTAGAATAATTAAACTGGTAGTATCATTTATTACTTAGGTACACCAAAATATTGTTGGTAGATTTTGTTCCTTGGAGCGAAACCTAAGTAAATAGCTGGATACATCAACCTGGTCAGTAACCAGTTTTGCGCTTTAAAGGTGATATCATCAACGATCACAGAAGTATCTTCATCAACCTTTCGAACGATATGTTTGTGTTGCCAATAAGAGAGTGGAAAAGGAAGTTGAACACCTTCGTCAATAAAGTATGCCTCGTCTTCACCAACGTGATCTTCAACTATATCACTAATCCATTCCGCTTTGATGGGACTGGTAAAACGAATATGGACACGATCCCCTTTCTTTGAACCTGTAAAATCAACAATTTCCATTTCTCCCTGCTTAGGCTTTAAAGCTTCGAAAAGCTTCCGGTCAAATTTGGCCATAACCGCTTTGTAGTTTCCTTTTACTTTAGTTTCGAATTGGATATTCATATAGTTGATTGAAATGATGCTGATGATCTTGAGTTACTTATTAACCTTTCTATTGCTTTTTTGTTGAAACAATATGATAAAAACTGTACATGATAAATGGATGGAGACGGTGCTAAAAGTTGCAGCGGTATATAATATTATCTGGGGCGCATGGGTAGTTTTGTTCCCTAGTCACTTCTTTACCTTAACGGGAATGGAGCAACCTGTTCATTTGACAATCTGGCAAGGTATGGGGATGGTCATAGGTGTTTATGGCCTCGGATATTGGTGGGCGAGCTATGCACCTGTCCGGCACTGGCCGATTGTCGCCGTGGGGTTTTTAGGTAAAATATTTGGACCAATAGGTTTTGTGATGAATTATTTTCAGGGAATATTACCCGCTGCTTTTGGTTACACCTTGATCACGAATGATCTGATCTGGTGGATTCCGTTCTTCTTAATTCTAAAAGCAACACATGAACAAGGCTGGCCTTTACGAGATCAGTAGATGGCTGCTTGGCCTGTTCTATTTAATCGCAGGAATCAATCATTTCTGGCATCCGGAATTCTATCTCCCATTGATTCCGGAGTATTTGCCCTGGAAGGTACTTTTGAATGGATTGGTAGGCGTGATAGAAATTGCCCTTGGACTGGGCGTATTAATCAAAAGCACACGCCAGTATGCCGCCTGGGGTATAATTATTCTTTTGATACTCTTAGTTCCATCCCATATCCATTTCATTCAATTAGGATCCTGCGTAGAAAATGGCTTATGTGTTAGCCCGACGGTTGCTTGGGGGAGATTAATTATTATTCATCCTTTATTGATGATGTGGGCTTACTGGCACGTTCGTCCTTTAATTCCTCAATCGGCTGATCCGGCTTAGCATAACTTAATCTGGCTAATCTTTCAGTCGTGTGATAACTATCCAGCCCGGAGCAAGTTATTGACCCGGCAGATTCTATATCTAAGTACCCATCTTCATTCAGGCAGTTTTCAGGGTAATAAACCTCTTGTACTGCCCCAACAATTAATATAGTGTTGTTAGCTTCAATGTTTAAAGCTTCTTTGAACTGTAACCCTATTTGTACAGCGCTTTCGCTGACAAAGGGTGCTTTAAAGTTATTTTTGAAAGAGGGATTCAAGCCACTGGTATCAAATTCTGAAACCCCAAAATCGTAACGTGCAGATGTCTGATGTGCCTTTTTATAAAAATCAGAATGGATATGATTAAAGGTGAAATATCCTGTATCCAGAATGTTTTTGTAAGTGTCTCTACGAACACTAACCGGTCGCATAATAAAACCCATTAGTGCCGGGTTCGCTCCCAAATGAATAACCGAACTAATAACAGAAAGATTAGTGATGCCTTCTTGACTAATTGTCCCAACAAGGTTGACACTTTTGAATCCACTCAGGCTATTGATCAACTGAGTACGGTATCTTTTCGACATCTTTTCGATGTCCGATGTAGTGAATCTTTTCAATTGTACCAGTATTTTAATTACACTCTTAAGGTTGATAAGCCTCCGTCCGCACCAATGACCTGACCGCTGATCCAAGCAGCATTCTCAGAAAGAAGGAAGGTTGCTAATGCGGCTAATTCTTTCGGCTCTCCTACTTTGTTTAGTGGGTGACGCTTAGCAGAAGCTTCAATTTTTTCGGGAGAGGTTAATAGCTTTTCAGCAAGTGGGGTTTGTGTTAGCGACGGTGCAATACAATTCACCCGGATTTTTGGAGCCCATTCGGCTGCCAGCGAACGCGTCAGACCTTCTACAGCTCCTTTCGCAGCGGCTATCGAGGCATGGAAAGGCATTCCCTGGTTAACAGCTACGGTACTGAATAAAATGACACCTGGATTTTCTCCCTTCTTAAGTAGATTTTGGGTCGCATGTAATACGCGAACTGCCCCTAAAAGATTAACGTCTAAGTCTGCTTGAAATTGAGGTGATTTTAAAGAACGGAAAGATTTTAGGTTGATACTTCCCGGACAATACACTAGCCCGTCAAGTTTGTCTGGTAAGCCCTCCGGTTTGAAATCGTCTTGAGTTACATCTCCACTAATGTGTGTTATGCCCGGTATACCCTCCAGGTTTCGGTCGCTTCTGGAAATAACAAAGACCGCTGCTCCTGCTGCGCTCAGCTGTTTAACTATTGCCAGACCAATTCCGGAAGTACCGCCTACTACTAAGTAATGTTTATTTTGCATGGAATGATTTTTAATATGAGTTTCCATTTCAACAGGATAGAGTTATGAAAGTTTAGTTGCTTTCCATTATTTTCGGCTTATGCAAATTCAATCCAAACTTCCGGAGGTCGGAACGACCATTTTTTCCATTATGTCTGCCTTGGCAAATGAACATAGTGCAATTAACCTTTCACAAGGCTTTCCAAATTTTGATTGCCCAGAGGAGCTAAAGGCCTTAGTAGAAGAGAATCTAAATGACGGGAAGAACCAATACGTACCGATGGCGGGTGTTCCGGCGTTACGGGAGCGTTTAGCGGAGAAGATTCAGCGAGGGTACGATCAGCGAATAAATCCACAAACCGAGATAACGATTACTGCAGGAGCTACACAAGCTTTGTTTACTGCAATTGCTGCTTTTGTTCGGCCTGGAGACGAAGTGATTTTGATCGAACCGGCTTATGATAGTTATCGTCCATCTGTTGAGGTCATGGGCGCTAAGCCAGTCATCTACGAACTTGCCGCACCAGATTATCAAATTGATTGGGAGGCTTTTGCAAAGCTTATTTCAAGCCGTACCCGGATGATTATCTTAAATACTCCACAGAACCCTATTGGCAAGACTTTGAAAGCAGATGATATGTTGACTTTGCAAAAACTGACAAAGGATACGGATATTCTGATATTGAGCGATGAAGTATATGAGCACTTAGTTTATGATGGTGAGATACATCAGAGTGTTCTCAGGTATCCGGACCTGTTTGAGCGCAGCCTATCGGTGTACTCATTTGGAAAAACCTTTCATAGTACGGGGTGGAAAGTAGGCTATTGTGTCGGACCGGATTATTTGATGAAGGAATTTCGGAAAGTGCATCAATTCAATGTTTTTTCAGTAAACTCTTTTGTACAGTACGGGATTGCAGCTTTTTTAAAAGACCCGAATACGTATGCGAATTTAGGAGCTTTCTATCAACAAAAACGAGATTTTTTCCAACAGGCAATGGCGGGCTCAAGGCTCCGGGCATTGCCATCAGAGGGGACCTATTTTCAGTTATATGATTATTCTGCGATTAGTGATGAATCGGATCTTGAGTTTGTAAAACGCCTTACCATAGAGTACGGTGTAGCGGCAATACCCGTTTCTGCTTTTTATAGCTCAGGGCGACAGGATGGCGTGATTCGACTGTGTTTTGCCAAAACGGAAGATGTTTTAAGTGCAGCCGCAGAGCGTTTAACGAAGATTTAGAACGAAGAAAGCTATATTCAACCCATAACTTAATTATAAATTAGTACTAAAATAGGGTAACCTTTAGTTTACTTTCGATATATGAATATGATTAAAGCTCAAAATGACCAAGATCAGAAGCTTTTAGAAGGCTTATTAAGATCAGATCGGATGTCAGTAGAAGCAATTTATACACTTGCTTTGCCGTCTGTCGTTCGATGGGTGAGAGAAAATAACGGTTCTGAGGCGGACGCCCGGGACATCTTTCAGGAAGCTTTGATCGCTTTGTTCCGAAAGGTGGAACAAGGAGAATTTAATTTGACTTGCACACTAAAGAGTTTTATCAGAATCATGTGTAGAAATCTTTGGTTGAGCCGCTTGAGAAATAAACAAAATCAAGCGAGTCCATTAGAGGATATCGAACCTGCAGTGCTTGACGCTGATCTGGAAAAAAAACTAGAGCGATCTGAAAGAGAGCAATTATTTTTTAAACATTTTGATGGACTTGGAGAGCAATGTCGTAAAATTATGCAATGGTTTTTTGATAAGGTTAGTTTACGAGAAATCGCAGAACGCCTGGATACCAGCGAAAACTATATCAAAAAACGAAAATTTAACTGCAAAGAAAAATTAATTAAAACCATACAAGCCGACCCATTATTTAACGAGCTGAACACAAATTCATGATTGACCCTTCTACATACGAATTAATTGAAAAATATCTCGCTGATGCGATGTCCGCTGAAGAACGCCGCAACTTTGAAGAGGAAATGAAATCAAATCCCGCTTTGCAAGAGGAGGTGTCTTTACATCAAGAAGTAGCTGACGTGTTAAAAGGAGATTCTGTTCATGAGTTACGAATGACCTTAAAAGAAATAGATCAATCATATGACCTTCCTAAGGATGCTCCTCCTACCGCTAAGGTTCGTCAATTACCCTTTCGTCGACTCGCAGCAATCGCTGCAGTAATTGCTGTCCTGATATCTGCTGCCCTGTTTTTGATGCCTGCGAATTCATTGAGTTCCGGAGAGCTTTTTGCCCAACACTATGAACCTTATGATATGGTTTTGAATCAACGATCGGTAGAGGGTGATTTAAGCTTATCACAAAATATAAATGCTGCTGTTAATGCATATGAATCTCAGGATTTTGAGCAGGCTGCTATTTTATTTAAAAAACTTTCTGAAACGCAAAACGAAGCGGAGGTTTATCGTTTATACCACGCCATATCTTTACTTTCTTCTGGTAATGGGGAGGAAGCCACTAGAGCTTTAGAAGCATTTAATACTACAGCTTCTCCTCTTTATATCGAGCAAGGACGATGGTATTTGGCTTTAGCCTATTTGCAAAATGATCATGTTGAAAAAGCAAAATCGACCTTTCAAGCTATAAAGGAAGGCGGTTTTAGATATAAAGAAGCAAAAGAAATATTAAATAACCTGAAGTAAGCATTGAACCAACCATAGGTTTTGGGTTAGTACATAGAAAACGAAATGCCTAGAATTTACTCCATGGTCATTAGTCTATGTATTTTATTTCTTTCTTGCACTTCTACACCTCGTTCCGGTGAAGATCCACTTTCGGAAATTCAAAAAATAACCTTACCCTTAAAAGATGCGACGGTCATGTATATCAATGACCAGCGATCCGATGAATTATTCTATTCGGTCTTAGCTCCGCCGAAGGTGATTGAAGGGGCACTTGTCCTGCTTCCGCCTACCGGACAATCCGTTGATCAGGTTGTTAAGCATAATGTTGATCTGCTTAAGAAAGCTTACCAACAAAACCTTTTGGTCCTCATCCCTTCGATAAATTTCAATCTGGTCGTAGATAATGTTGCGATCCAATTTTTGAATCAGGTGTTTGATGATTTATTGACTCGGTTTAAAGTACCGGAAGACAAATTTGTCATTGGTGGATTCTCTCTTGGCGGAATTAATGCAATTCGATATACGGAGTATGCGCAGGCGAGTCCGGATACTGCAAGGATACATCCGATTGCTGTATTCGGGGTGGATCCTCCGCTGGATTTATCTCGTTTGTACGGTTCTTTTGAACGGGCGATTGAACGAAATTTCTCAGAAGTAGCCATGCAGGAAGCCCGGATTTACCTTCAAAAGATGAATGCCCGCTTTGGAGGGAGTCCCGCCGAACAACCTGCAATCTATGTGCAATACTCTGCCTATTCTCATAATGCCGAAAAAGGAGGGAATGCGCAGCATTTAAACAAAATCCCTGTCCGTATTTATGCTGACCTTGATGTAGATTGGCACCTCGTTGAAAGGCAGGTAGACCTTTATGATATCAATGCCCTGGATCAGACTGCCATGATCAATCAATTACAACAATTGGGGAATGACAGCGCGGAGTTTATCAATGCCTTAGGGAAAGGTTATCGAATGGATGGCCGCCGACATCCGCACTCCTGGTCCTTGGTCGAACCACAGGAGCTTATTGACTGGGCACGCAGTTGTTTTCGGGAAGTAGAGGAGTAAAGGAGCTTTAAAATAGTAGTGTAATCTTCTCTTCTCCATAGAAAATACCTAAACTTGCGGGACGAAATCCGGTTTGATACTGGATTCAAAACATTCAAGCCTACGACGCGTAGTTTATTTATGTCATTAATTAAAAA
>JAHDHW010000298.1:0-1856 GCA_020631105.1 Saprospiraceae bacterium
ATGACTCATGACCTATGATAAACCGTCGCGCATGCCCCACAGACAACACCTTCCGGCGCCGTACGAAGTTTGATTCCCTCAAAGTATCGAGTTGCGTAAGCATCGATCCAACCTTTCTTCTGATCAAGGTTATTTAAATCGATTTGCTCTCTATGAACCGCCTCTAAAAATTCTCCTTCATATTCTTGTCTTCCCCAGCAATTTGGACAATAGGACTCGGGAGCTTCAGTGGTATTATTTTCACCTAAAAGGAATTGCTTAATTTTTTGAAAGATTGTCATCGTTGTAAATTTTAAGGGTTCAACAATAACTCAAAGATGCACTAATTCACTATATACTTAATAGGCTGTTTTTCCTTGCTTGTTGTCGATATTGCCCTAAGTAGTATTTTTATTCGCTGAGCCTTATCGTTCGCTGATCCACATTGATTTCCGATTAGGCATCATCTGTATCCGCTAACGCGATTAATCACTTTCATATAATCGGTACTTCTCTCCAGGGAACGAAACAACCGGATTCTTTCCAAACTTAAAGTTCAAGCCAAACTGCCAGATATGATAAACATTATCAAATCGAATGTTATGATAATCCCTTCCCCAGTAATGAGTGAATAAGAAACCAAAATTACGATTCCGTAGAAAATTAAGCTTAACAAAATTCTTGATCCCAAAGCGGTATTTCCGATCAGTCATTCCAGCACGCCACTGATCAAGGTCGTTATCAAGAATGAGCACCATCTCTGAACGTAACTGTAAGTTCAAATAGTCATTCAAGTAGTATCTGTTCTCTCCTTCTCGGGAATAATCTTTTGATGGCTTCTTGAATTTCCAAAATAGAATGGCTGGTGTGACATATTGCAAATTGACGAGTAAGCGATGCCTTCCATAGTTTTGTTCTTGTTCGGGAGCAAACTTAAGCAGGCCCTCGACCAATTGAAAGTCATGTCGATACCCTCCCCAAACACTAAAGATATCGCCTCTACTCATGGCAAGGTGCCAACCAACTAAGCCTTGTAGATAATTAGTTGAAAAATCTCCTGCAAGATAATCGTGGCGCAGGTTAGCTCCGTCCGCATAAAAGCCGCTAGGCTGACCATTGGAATAATGCATCAACTGAACTTGGGTAGTCACCGCTTTGAAATCATTGGGAGTATGTTCCTTCCAGAAATTTCGGCGATCGTAAGCTCCGCGAATCGTAAAAAAGTTAGCCCCGAGTTCTTCCTTCATCTCATCCTTTTGTTCGTATCGCCTTAGGAATAAGCCACGAAAATTATCCCATGGTGACCAATCCCAGGTAAAACCAAAGGCATTGGTTGGTGGCAGGATGGGTGAGCTTGCGTTATCCCCTACCCTGATCTGTCCCCAGTAATCAAAGGTAACACGACTGGCTTGCCAGCCATTTTTACTCATGCCTCTTCCTCGATATAAAGTCAAGGGGATATAGAAGTTAATCTCCAGTTTCATTGTATCCGTTTCCCCTGGTCGGAAGTCTTGCAAATGAGGAAGTCGTTTGTTATACGCTCCGAAAAAACTAAAATAGGAGAATGGCTCCATCGATGCGAACAAGGTATGCAAGGCATAATAAACGGTAGTATCCGGATCAGGTTTGTAGTAGACTACATCCATTTGGCTCGAATCCTGAATATAGGGATGTACAAAAGGTGGAACCTTGGTAGAATCGCGCTGAGCATGCAAAGAAATTGACAGGAATAAGAAAAGAGGGAGTAGCCCATTCAAAGCTAAGGTTGGTTTCATCGTATTGGGGATTGAGTTAAACTTATACAACTAAGTTACATAACACTATCCAAAACAAAGACCATAACAAAAATTAAAGCCCATGACTTATGACTCATCACT
>JAHDHW010000298.1:1956-3465 GCA_020631105.1 Saprospiraceae bacterium
GTCGTCCGTCCACCTATCTTTGCTGACTCAATAACGCTTTTACCATCCGGAGCTACCGCTCCTTCTTTACGCCATTGCCAGAGCCAGTCCTCAGGATAATCTTTGTAATAAGCATTTTTATTTATAGCAAAATCTAAGACCTCTTGTAATTTTTGAAAAATCTCTTTTCGTTTTTTGGTAGGAATAGCATCTACAACTGAAGCAGGATGAACGCGAGTTTGATAACAAACTTCATCAGCGTACAGATTACCAACACCAGCAAAGTGTGATTGATTGAGCAAAAAACCTTTGAGTGTTCCTTTTCGTCCTTTCATCCGATCTAAAAAATATGCCTCGGTTATTCTTTGTGCATCCTCACCGAGTTTTACTTCTTTCAGGTAAGCATCAAGGTCAGATACATAATTGATCCGGGCAAACTTACGAGGGCAATCAAACCCTAGTTTAAATCCATTGTCAAAATGGAAAGCAAAGCGTTCATGTTTAGGTTGATCCTCTTGAGCTTCATAGTATTTCAGGTCACCGGTCATCCCAAAATGCAGCAGCACGTAATCATCATTATCCAATTTCCCAAAGAGGTATTTACCCCGACGATAGGATCCAATGAAGGTACGACCAGCGAGTAAATCAATAAAAGCCTCGCCACTTACATTACGGAAGATTTTATCATCATGTACTTGTACTTCAGCGATTCGCTGATTTAGAGAAGTTTCATCAAAATAACGCTGAAACGTATTTACTTCAGGAAGTTCAGGCATTTGTTTATTTTTTAAAACAATGATAATATTTTTTAGTTGAGAATACTCAATCCAATTTGACAAGCATTTTTAGCCATCTATTCCCCTTAAACAAATAATCCCGCGTATATTTTAAAGAAAAAGTACCCTATTGAAGTTGAAAATTACGAGGGCCATAACAATCATTTTGTGGATAACTAGTCATTTATCCTGAATATTTCCTATCTTGTTCTTAATATTAATACCATTACCGCTAGTTTTTAAGAGTATATTCTTTACTCGAAAAGTATTTGTCTTCACACAGTTACCAAAATAATTCTCAAGTATTTTACAAGTGAGATTTGTGCCTTGCAGGCTTAAACCTGCCTAGGAATCAGTATTCAACGATTTTAGATTAATTGCTCCGGCAATAAAATATAAAGTGTTTTTACTAACTGACATTTAAACACAACTCCATGTATAGTTGTACCCTTAAAAACCAAAAAGAAAACTGCCAGATGCGTAGTTTTCAGGCTTCTTTTATTTTGAAGCCTTGTATTGCTATTCTATCAATCCTTTTCCTAATTCCATCCTTGACATTTGCTCAAGAGTGCGCTGATCTTAATGTTACAGGAGCATTTATCGAATGTAATGTTGTTGGAGGAAATAGTAATGAGTTCTTTGTTGACATCACTGCCAATGCCACAGCTCTTGCGACTTATACTGTAAAGGATCTTGAAGGCAATGTAGCAGATGCGACCTGGAACATCACTGTTACTGGTCAGCAGACATTTGA
>JAHDHW010000091.1:0-17524 GCA_020631105.1 Saprospiraceae bacterium
TACTTCCTATCAGGAAGAAGACTAAAACGAAAAGAATTGCTTTCATATTCAGTTTAGGTTTAATCAGGGTTTACCATTTTTTAGAGCCCAGGAGTTTCTCTCCCAAAGGGCTTAACGCTGCGGTTTCGTATCTCGTTTGCTCCCAATTACGAGGATCACCTGGGAAAGCATATCCTTCTGGTGCAATTCTATTCTGCCATGAATTTACCCGCCATTTTTTAAGCGCTTCATTTTCCTCCTGAGCAGGCATCATCGATACATACTGCGCAATTCTCACTTTCTGATCAGATAGATTGGGGCGGATACCGTGAGCAAGACCGCTATTAAAAATCAATAAGTCCCCTGCCTCCATTTTTACTTTGACCAACTTATCCTCCAGGCCCGAAATATCCGGCTGGAAAGGATTATGCCCTTCTGGTTGCGTTTTGATCCATTCATCAAAGTTTTGAAATAACCAGGGAATACACTGAAATCCACCCATGTTTTCGTCAGTCTGATCAGAGAGTGCTAAAACACCTTGAACATTCTGCGGCTTTGTCGATGGATCATAATCCCAGTGAATAAACCCCTTATACTCAAAGCCCTCTCTTATCGGAAAATTAAGATTAGCCCTATCTATGGTCACCCATAATTTCTCCGTTCCCCAAACATCTACAAAGGCATCATATACTCTTTGATTTTGACGATTATCCCAAAGTCGTTGATTATTATAAACTTCAACCATTCCGGTACCTGCAAGTTCTTTCATTTGCATTTCAGCACGAGGAGCGGTATACCAGGTATTAGGATCATCAGCTTTTTTCTCCTCAAACTCCCATAGAAAGTCAGCAGTCTTCTGTGCTTGTGCTCTTGACACTGCATTCTTGATTACGATATACCCATTAGTCCTCCAAAATTCCCAGTCTGTCATTGACATTACTCTTAATTTGTCTGCACTGGCCCTTTCTCGAAGGCGAACATTACTACTCTTTGCTGTAGAGGGATTTCCGGGGATATCTTTGTGGCCATTGTCCGGAATCATTGTGGGAGCCATGGTCTTTTTCGTATCTTTCATGTAAGTAGAATTTGATAAGCGCAATTCATAATTGCGTCTTAGTTTTTTTGCTAGACTTTAGTTTTCTAAAAAACAGTCCCAAAAACTAGTACTTAATTATACGAAAAATATACAAATGATTAAAGGTAAAACAGTCAGTATCTTGAAATCGACATTACAATTATGGCTGATGGTTTTTGTGCTTTTTTTGAACTTAGAAGTAACTGCACAGCACAAATTACCCGATAGATTTCAGGGGCAATTGGACAAAATGCAAATAGATATTGCTATTCCAACAGAACATTCTTTTAAAGCGAAAAAAGTGAAATCTCAGGAGTTCTGGTCCGCGGATTATGTGCTACGGTCAAAAAAGTCGAAGGTTGAGATTCATTATTCGCTGATCCCTTCGGAAGTCGCTGATCAATTAGTTCCACAAGTATTCACTACAACTACTTTAGCCAATCTGGCCAGAAATGAAGAAAAATACTCGGATATCGCATTTCATAAAATCCCAGGCAATGTTTTATCCGGAACATTCAACGCGGACTGGGGCGCTATCGCTTACTTTCGTCCCAAGTACAAAATCTCTCGCTTCCAATATGGAAAGCTTTTATCCTTATACAAAGCTAATCGGGGTTTTGTACAGGTACTCTTTCTGTTTGATTCAGGAGAAGAAGATATTATTGATAACCTATCCGATGCGGTTCGATTTACTCTATTACAGTAAAATACTAATTCCCGCAAAGCATGAAAAAGATAAAAGGCTTAACTACTTCATTAAATGCAAGAAGCCACTGCCGACGACAGTAGCTTCTTGCATAAATAAAAAAAACGTAAAGTTCCTTAAAAGTGATAAGTAAGGTATTTGTTGTAGGGGGACTTTTCAAATAGGGTTCGATCAAGAAGGTAAGTCCTAAAAATAGGAAGTCGCGACTTCCATTGGAAACGCGACTCACTACAACAAATTATAATCCCATGAACATATCCGAGTTTGTGGCTGGGCTTCTTCCAGCGATAAGTCAGTGTTTGACTTGTTTAATCGATGCTTAATCATTAACTTCGCTTCTTGTCATTCGTTATTAAGCAGATTGTGAAGCTGTTTATAGCGAGTCGTCAAAAAAGACCGACGACTCACTATTAACAAATTATAATCCCATGAACATATATTCTTATTAATTTGCTACTCTCTTTTAAGTAGCTTTTGTCATTTCGACCTCTTCCCTATCATTCACAATACAATAATACAGTCATTCTCTCCTAAGAAAAAATACATTTTGCATCTATTGTGCATAAAATATACCTTATTTCTATTCGTATAAAATTCATAACTAATTGATTTTCAATAAAAATACAAAAAAACCTAATGATAATTGTGCGAAAAATATTATCAAAAGATATTTAAAAGTGAGATTTTATACATAAAAAAAAGGCACTTTTTTTCAAAAGTGCCTTTCAAAAGAATCATTGCTATGTAAACCTGTCAAGGTTATTCCTTATTGTTCAAGTGTTAGTTAGGTAAATACTTGCCTATTTACTGTTTAACTATTTTGTGGTACATAGCAACTCTGTGTTTTCCGGTAATCACGACATAGTAGGCGCCCGGCGGGTTTCTTTCATCCAGTTTGACTGGGATAAACTGCATTCCGCCAGATACTTCGACATCTTGCTTGATGATTCTCTCACCCATTGGCGCAATCACCTGGATATTAACGATGCCTTCCATTTTCGAGTCATAGGCAATTGTAAACTTGTCTAAGAAAGGATTAGGAAAAACACCGCTAATTTCCTTGTGGTTAATGGTTATAGAGAGGACAGGCGAATAGGTTACCATTCCATTGGAAAAAACTTGTTTAATCCGGTAGTAACGGGTTCCTTTTATACCTGGCGCCTCATCTACAAATGTGTAATATGGTTGTGTTGTTGTGCGCTCAGCTTGAACTGTTCCGATAACATCAAAATCTTCTTCATCATTATCGTAATTTTCAAAATCTAAAACTTCAATTTCGTAGTAAATCTCTTCTGTATCTGTAGGTGTCCAAGTCAAAAGAACATCGTCTCCAACTTGTGTCAGTGTGAAATCATCTTCCAATGCAGTTTCAACACCTACTTGTGCTGTAACTAATTGAATATCCTTGATTCCAATCGTGTAGTTATTATCGTTAGTAAATCTAAATTGTGTACTTGCTGTAAATTGCTGTCCGTTTTCAGCGAGAAGGTCCCTAATCTTTAATCCGTCAACTTCAAGCCAACCGCCTACTTTATTCATCAAAGTAAACACTTTGACCCATTCATCCGTATCTCTACCTCTTACGTAAACCGCATTTGCTAAATTTTCTTCGACAAATGTTGCAGGTGCTGCTCCGCTTACCTGATAAGCAAAACTTAACTCCACATCTTCGTCCATATTAGCATATTCTGAAAGGTTGAGTGTTAACCTCGCACTGTTATTTAATGGATTTCCATTCGCAGGAACAATCGGACGCAGTACTAAAGCCTCATCCTGAATAATTTCAAGTTGCCCTGTTCCATTATGCTCAAAATCCCATTTCAAGCATTCTGCCAGTCCTAATTGATCTTCGGTATATAACTTAGACTCTGCGCTTGAAAAATCTTCTGTATAAGGCAAGAATACTTTGTCATTTCGAAGCTGCTCCGCAATAGCCAGATTAATCACTCCATCATTATAAAAGAAGTTATTATCTGTTATCTCTACCCAGAAGTCAACATAATGCATTCCTACTGCAGATAAATCCGCTGCTGTTTCAAATTTAATTTCCTGAGTAGCTCCACTCTCGATTAATCCGTTGAAGGTTTCCTGAATAGGTGCACCACCGTTAATCGAATAAAACATTTCGAAGCTTTCCAGGTCATTCGCACCTAGATTTCGTACAGTTAAACTCACTTTTTCATCTTCTAAGCCATCAGAAGTTAATGCACGTCCTCTCGCTATCTGATACACTGGTACTACGATTGGGTTATCATCCCATGGACATAATTCTACGTATTCCAGATTTAAACTCTTAGCAATGGTACGCTCACTTTTACTTCCATCCATTCCTACTGCACGAACAGAGAACCAGTACATTTCACCAATTTCCAATCCTTCATCTACAACATATGAAGTCTCTGTTGTACTTCCTACCAGGCTCATGATATCTCCATCATACATAAACACGTCGTATGCAACTGCGTATTCTACCTCTGTCCATTCAATGAACGCCTGGCTTTCACAAGTTGATTCTACAGCAACTTCTGTAGGTTTATCCATGATATAGAATACCGTCTCATTCTCATCTGCAATACCGTTATCGTTTTTAGTTACTCTGACCTTTGCATCCGGAGAAAAGTTTTGTGGTACCGTCCAGTTATAGGTTCGTTGATCTGCCGCCAAAGCTGGAGCAATCATTAACCAATTACTTCCCCCGTCTATAGAGAACTCTAATTTAAACGTGCTGGTATTTGTAATATCTGCATCCCAGCTAATGTATTCATTAGCGTTAGGTAAGAAGCTTTCTCCTCCTAATGGATAGGTGAGGATTACTTCTTCTCGAACGAAATCGTAGGTTGAGATAAATTCTTGTGGTCCAAAAGCTACTTCAGTCCCTCTTACAATGATATTATATGATCCTGCTGCAGGAAAATCAATTGTAATTTGCTCGATATTATTTAAGTGGTCATAGCCACGAACTGCCACATCGTCTACGCCTTCACTACTTGGATCCAGTACCCAAGGAAGGATAGTTTCACCACTTGGAGTAACGATGCTTATATCAAGGTCATTTACTAGGGCTTTATCAGGATAAACTGCTGCTTCTTTATCATGCCAGTAAAGCATAAACTTTGCTTGTGACACTCCTGAAGGAACGTTTATCGTCTGTGTGTGCATTTCATTATCAGAAATCTCTTCACTATAGTATTGATTATTCTCGATTGCCTCTACCGCTCTACGTCCATTGATCAATCCAAAACCGTGAATAAAATCCGGGCCTGGGTTTCCTAAATCATCAGCAGTATTACAAGCAATTGCTTTTACCAGCGCACCCTTAGGATTTTCACCACCATTCTCCAAACGATACTTTTCAACTAAAAGTCCTAATGTACCTGTCACTGCCGGAGCAGACATACTGGTCCCCCCTTTCGTAGAATAGTTATAATCATTACTTGTTGAAATGACGTTACGGCCAATACCAATTACTTCTGGTTTAAGTCGTCCGTCTTTTACCGGGCCTCTGCTTGATGAGTTTGCTATGGTTCGGTTCTCTTCTGCCATACCAACGGTTAGTACATTTTTTGCACTTTGATAATAGCGCAAAACAGTATGGTATCCCTGTGGAAACGGATCACATGTTCCTCCTCCACTGTTACCTGCAGCAAATACGTGCAATACTTCAGGAAACTCCCGTAGCTGCCAGTCTAATGTCTGCGCAGAATAATTATAGGAACCGTTAGTAGCACAATTGAAACTTGTACCATAAGAGTTATTGGTAAGCACCATATCGAATGCATTCACATATTCTTCGGTTCGATAGGTAACCTGACTTGTCTTTTGAGTAATAATAGTAGCTTCTGAAGCATTTCCCTGATGGCGAGGGTTTAAGTTTCCGGCACCACCAATGATTCCTGCTACGTGATCTCCGTGATCGCCAAAAGAACTATAGGTTCCGTTTGCTTTATTAATTACACGGTTTCCAAAATCAATGTGCTGTCCTAATTGTCCTCCATCTCCGATTCCGATAGTCACTCCTTCTCCTTTTAAGCCATAGCCTCCAGGAACAGTACTATTAAGCACATTATTTTTTTGATTGACACAAACCTCCCGATTCAACATTTGAATAGGCTCCTGCTCCATATCTATAAATGATACGATTGGAGAAGCCGCAAGGTTTTCTAAAGCATCTTCGTTGATACGAGCGACAATGGTATAATTGCCCCGATGCTTACCTTCAAGGATTTCTATATTATTAGTTGCAATAAATTCCTGGATATCTGATTGAGCAACACTTTCGTGAAATACAAAAGCAACATCCAGTTTACCAGCTACTTCGCTTACCCAAGAAGGATATTCTTGCTCCGTAGACCAGCGAGTAAGCTTTTGCTCAACTGCTTGTTGTTGTATATGAGTAATCCCCAAAGCGGTAAGTGCTGAAGGATTTAATTTGGCAGGTACTTTAACCAGATATTTATTATTAGAACGGTATTCTAATAATTGAACTCCTTTCTGAGTTAATTGCTGCAATAAAGATTTTTGTGGAATACGATCGAAGCTAACTTCGAGATAATAGGCATCTTTGTACTTAGCCGTTTCAATGATTGATAGATCTTGTAGATCTTCTACAAAGTACTTTGTGGTCTCTTGGGCTTTTTGAGCTAAACAAAGGTTGATTGACAGGCATAGAAATGTCAGAGCCATAAATGACTTACATAGCGTTCTCATCTAAATTCAAATTAGTGATTTACTCTTCTGATCGAGAGATCAGATGGTAGAATCGTTTAGCAATAATTCAATAATATCAAGGGGGTATTCAGATCTTAGAGGAGGAATGGTTATGAGAGGAGGGGCACGTCAGATCTGGTTATTATAAACTGACAACTATGAAAAGGCAAGATGTATGCCGAAACGTATCTGTAACGCAAGTTTATGACACATAAAATAAACCTTTATGTATAAAACACTATTGATAAATCACTTAGATTTTGATTCAATTTTAAAGCATAAATACCAACGGAGGATGGGTCGAAGGCATTAGCTCAGCGAATAAAAAAATACTCCCCGTGAAATAGACCTAGAAATATAGGAGAGGCTATTCGCAATACTCCAAAGTGAAGCACTCTGTCCGAATTCTGGTAAGAATTTAAAAGAAAAGAAAACCTGTATTATAGATAATCTTTCTTAATCGAATGGATTTTGATGTGCGGGATTATTCATAAAGGCATCATCGTCCAAGGTCCTAAGAAAAGCCAACAGCGCTGCTTTCTCCTGATCTGTCAAAGGAAAGGGCATTACATTAGCATCCGAATTTGCGGCGCTAAACCCTCCTGAACTATAATGATCAATTACTTCTTCAAGGGTATTAAGGCTCCCATCATGCATATAAGGTGCGGAGTTCGCTATGTTTCGTAAGGATGGAGTTCGGAATTTTCCATTATCAAAGATATTTCCAGTTACTGCACCGAGTCCTTTATCTGGAAAGTTTTCTAAATTTTCGACCGCAGTGCCACCAACATCCGTAATACCATTATTCACGAAACGATTGTCCGTAAAGAGTTGAGCGATGGTCTTATGACAGTGTGTACAACCAGGGTGTTCATTCTCCTCAAAAGTAAAAAGCTCAAAGCCTTCTAATTCGAGTGGGTCCAGAAACACCCCCGGCTCACAACGTGCCTGATCAAATTTTGACTGGCCGCTACTAACCAAAGAGCGCTCAAACTGAGCAATCGCTTTCGCCGCTAAAAACTTAGTGATCTCTTCCTTGGACTCAATCCCAAATGCTTTCCGGAACATAGTCGGGTAGATTTCACTCCGTTTCAATTTGACTTCTACCTCAGGCCAGGTAGTATGTAATTCAATCTCATCTTCAACAGGTAATAATGCCTGCTCTTCCAGTGTCGTTACCCGGCCATCCCAAAACAAACCAGTATAAAAATAACCTACATTCAGAAGAGACATCGAGCTTCGAGTACCTGCTACACCATCAATCCCAATACTTACCGCTTCATTATCGGTAAAACTACCACTTGGCAAATGGCAGGATGAACAAGACATCGTACTATCCGCAGAAAGGATCGGATCATAAAACAGGAAGCGCCCCAGCTCCACTCCATCCACAGTCATAGGATTATCACTAGGAATTTCCATTTCGGGAAAGTCACATGGAACTACCAGCTCATATGTTTGTGGATCATAAGTAATATCTGTCAAATCATCCGCGGACAACATATCATCATCAATAGTGCCTCCTCCGCCATCATCATCTTTACATGAAGCAAGAAAAATCATCGTCAAAGCCAGTATTGATAAAATCCACTTATTCATAGGTCTCCAGTAATTTTTATATGATTCTACAATCTAAACGCAGGCCTAATGGTTTAGTTGTTTTGCGTTTCTAAATCAGATACAAAGGTACGATCTGTCAGGGTATGAAGAAAAGCAATTAGCTGTCGTTTCTGGGTTTTATTAAGCTTTAGAGGACGAAGAACCGGAGAAACATTAGGGCCATATTCGCCCCCGGCGTCATAATGCTCAATTACTTCCTCCAGGGTCTTAAACCGACCATCATGCATATAAGGAGCAGTTAGCGCAATATTCCTAAGTGATGGGATTCTAAATTTACCCAAATCCAGTTTTTTTCCATTCACTCCTCCCAAACCAGGGTCGGAGTAGTCCTCAAAAGATTGTGCAGCAGTAATTCCGTTGTTTTCATATTCTTGCGTGGTAAATAAAGGGGCATTATGACAGTGCCCACACTCCGCATCAGGATGCTTATCCGTAAAATCAAAAAAGATATCATAACCAACCGCCTCATCATCTGTAAATTTCTCCTCTCCTCGCATCACCTGGTCAAATTTAGTATCACCGCTAATCAGGGTGCGTTCAAACTGAGCAATCGCTTTTGCAGCTAAGTACTTATCGATTTCTGCAATCCGCTCAATCCCAAAAGCTTGTCTAAAAAGCCCAGGGTATTCAGGATGTCGCCTCAACTGCTTTTCTAAATCTTCCCAGCGATGGTGCAACTCTACAGGGTCTTCTACCGGAACCAAAGCCTGATCTTCCAGTGTTTTTACACGCCCATCCCAAAATAAGCCTGTATTATAAAAAGCGACATTTATTAAAGACATTGCACTCCGGCGTCCTTCTACCCCATCGATTCCTTTACTAAATGCTTTACCATCCGTAAAACCTAGGGAAGAAAGATGACAGGAAGCACAGGATTGAGTACTATCGGCTGACAGGATGGGGTCATGAAATAATTTCTTTCCCAGCGCAACTCCGGCAACAGTTAATGGATTATCTGCTGGAGGTTCAAACTGTGGGAGTCCTTCAGGAATTTGAATGGGATATGGTTCGGGGGCATAGGCAATCTGAGAAAGCCTGGAGTCCTGAGACGAAAAAACCTCTTTGCATCCTGTCCATACCCCTAAGGATAAAAGTAGACATGCAAAGAGGTTTTTATTATTCATCGGTCAAATAAGCTTTGATCCAACGTATCCTAGTCCAGCGCGGTAGCTTCAGAGAAATTACGCATGAGTTGCTTAGCAATTAAGAGCTCTGAATCCGTGTGTGTACCATTAAAAGTTTCTATATCTAGTAATTCATCGTTATTCACATCATACTCATTAATCGGCATGTAGAATAGCGTCTTTAAATCAATATTTAGCGTAAGATTTATACTTCCATCTTCATCTACGACGATTGGTGAAGAAGGGAATAGTATACGCTCCGTATAGGTAGCGTCTGTTCCCATATGCAAAGTCAAACCTTCTCCTTCTGAAGTTTCAAACTGGCCATCACCATCAACATCTGCAACTCCTTCGATTTTTGAGAAGATGTAGCTATTCCATGCAGACCAATAGTGGCTGGTTTTTGATAAAACATCGCCAGATCCATAATCTACCGGATTCGTTCGATTAAGATCCGCCGGAACTCCAAATCCAACTTTCAGGCCCCTGTATGTACCTGCAGGTACTTTCATCGCTGAAACTGTAACCCCGGCTTCGGCCTCTGCTGTTTGCGTTTCATCAAAGCCAAGGTCAATAAAATCAATATCAATCAACTCTGTCTCCTCAGTAGCATCTTCTTGCTCTAACAAACTAATATTCGCTACAAAAAAGTTAAAAGCCGAGAATCTGACCGGCATATCATCGGTATAGTCATATGCTTTTTGCGTATAGAAGGTTTCGCCATCATAGTTCCCTTTGAAGGTGATCTGAATATCACCAGCCGGTTCTGGCTTTGGTGTATCATCATCACATGAACTGGCAATAAATAAGGTGGCGAATAAAAGGAGAAAGCTAAATTTTCTCATACGATTCATTTTGTGTGGTTCAGCTGTGTTTTTATTGCTGATAATGTATTAGTTATAGATTTAAAACAGTATCAGCAAATACAATGTTGTACGAAAACTAATGATTTTCATCAATCAATCATCAATAGAAAAGGCTTCTGCCGTATTATTGACAATTATCTCGATGATTTCTATATCTGATTGGCCCACAAAATCTATGCCCGAGAACCATTTTTGGTAGTCTATTCTTATTGGTAAGGTAATATCCGTCCCCGGGCTTACAATCTGTTCGTAAGGTAATTCAATTCTAAGCAGGGCAGAATTCCCTCGAATATTAATAATCCTGGATTGATCTTGATCTGTCGTATCTGGTATGAGGGTAATTTGATTGAATATATATCCTTCAGGATCAGTCCACAAGGTATCAATTCCAAAGGCTAAAGGATGATCCTCATCGCTTATAGTTCCAGCGTTTGTAAAAGCAACATCATTCGTTAAGCCTACATTAAACGAAAGCACATCATAGGTAGCAGCACCACCCCTCGTTTCACCAAGGTCATAACGAATAGATCGCCCGGGGCTTAAAAGTACAAAGTCGTCCTTGACGCTTAATACTCCGCCACTCAACAAATCCAGATCCCTGGTATCAATGACTTCAAAAGAATCAGTACTGGATCTTAGTTGGAAGTCAGACAAGTAATAGACAACTTTTTCAAACTGAGCATCACTCCCGGCAAAGTTATAGATGGAATCGTAGCTAAAAAGAAGCGTATCATATTGATGATTGAACTGGACTTCAAGGACAGGATAGGTGCAGCAATCTTCACAAGGGTCATCCGCTAAGACGTTATAATTTACAGCATCAACGTCTAGGCAGCCTTCTACGGGCTCCTTACATGCAAATAGCATCACTAAAAAGAAAACGATGAGAAGGACGATGAGAAATTTAACCTCTCTGCTGCTGTTCATATTCTTTCATCAGTTTTTTAACCAGTTGTTTTACCTGGGTCGAAAACTCTTTGTTTAGTATCCAGTGGTAATAATTTTTATCCCGGGAGAGTACATCCACAACTGGTTTGTCCTGATACTTTCCAAAATTGAAAACCACTTTTCCTTCGCTATTATATTTTAGCCTCTGCGTAGCATCAATTGTTTTCAGATCATTAGTAAAATCATGTAATACCTGCATATCATTGACAACGGGCGAGTCTATTTCTGCTCCCTCCTCATTAACGATTTTTTGTCCTTCGTATTTTTCAATTTGCCCTTTGAACACATCAATTGTAGCGCGAACGTCAGCCATCGCATCATGGGCATCCACTAATTCCTTTTGTGTATAAAAGCGTAAAGCTGCCCGTAAGGTGCGAGGCTCCATTTTGTAAAAGATCCTTTGAACATCAATAGTGCGCCGATTATCCGTACTAAATTCCATCCCTACTCTGGCAAATTCCTCCATCAATAAGGGTAAATCAAAGCGATTAGAATTATATCCTGCGATGTCTGCATCGCCAATAAAGTCATATATCTTTTGAGCAGCTTGTTGAAAGGTGGGTTTATTCCGTAGGTCCTTAGGTGTTATTCCATGAACATTCATAGCCTCTTCAGAAATTGGAATTCCAGGGTTGATCAGCATTTGCAGCTCTTCGGGTTCACGGCCATCTTTAAAATATTTGATAATGGCAATCTGTACAATCCGATCTCGGATGACATGCAAACCGGTAGCTTCCAAATCAAAAAAACAAAGGTCTCTGCTGAGGTTAAAGGTCATATTGGGTATTTTTCGGCTTCCTTATTTTCAGAAGACGGGTGATTAAGTGTTTCTATTGAACTTGTTCTAAAGTTCTTGTTTTATTGGTACTATACGATGAGATGCTTCCATCTGATTCTCCATATAAAAAATAGCCATCGATCATTTCCAGGGATTCAATCAATGCTTTACTTTTTTCTAATCCCAGGGTCATACAAGCTGTGGCATAGGCATCAGCGGTCATACAATCTGCTGCAAATATAGTCGCACTTAGCAAATTATTTTTTTCGGGAAATCCCGTTGTAGGATTTAAGGTATGCGCATACTTTACTCCATCCACTTCGTAGAAGTTACGATAATTCCCTGAAGTAGCCATAGATTCATTGCGGAGTTGGACCGTTGCCTGAATATCGGTCAGGGCAGCTTCGGTAGACGGAACATTAATACCAATCTTCCAAGCCTCTCCATTAGGGTTATTGCCTCCTACTCTTAATTCTCCACCGATCTCAACATAATAGTTTTGAATTCCTTTTCCTTCGAGAAGTATGCTCACTGCATCTACACCATAACCTTTTGCAATCGCACTAAAATCAAGTTGTGCCCCCGGCGAAGCTTTACTCAGGTAAATCCAGCCATCTTTGGCACTCCTCTGGGTAATTTTATCAAAGCCAACGAAAGTAATCAGCGAATCAATAATCGTTTTATCAACGTCTGTTACCGGGCGTTTTTCGGTATAACCAAAGCCCCAGTAATTAACAATAGGCATAATCGTCGGATCAAAATAACCATAACTCAATTCATAGACCTCTTTTGATTTTTCGAGATTCGCCTTAAAGTGCAGAGGAGCCTTTGAGGATTTATCCAGTAAATTAAGGTATTGCATTTCCTGCTCAGCCGTATTGAATCTGGAAATAAAACTTTCGGGATCATAGGTATTTACTTCGGCATTCACTTCAATTAATAACTGATCGATACTCTGCTGAAAGTTTCTGCCAAGGCTATCAAGGTATTTCACGGTATAACTTGTCCCCATCGTTTCACCTTGCAAGGTCGTATATGCTTTTACTTCAGGTGCCTCCGTTTGGCAACTCAAAAAAACAAAGCCCAAAAGGGTCATACCAATTAACCGTATCATTTAAGTAGTTTTATTTTTTCTCAAAAAAGCATCCAGTGAAAAACGGCCTGCTCCCGTCATTAACAAGAGTACAAACGGAATCAGGTATAACAAAGCAAACTCTTGTTTTTTAAATGGATCATCTCCATGTACTATAAAGATGGCAACCAACATCGTGATAATTAAGGGAATTGTTGATAGCCGCGTCAGTCCACCAATCATAATCAAAAATGCACATATTAACTCCGCAAAAACGGTCAAATATAATGCGATCTCCGGGCCTGTGCCGATGGGATCCGCAAATTTAATTGGCCCCTCCGCCATAAGTTTGCCTAGTTTAGGCCAGCCATGCTGCACCAACATCAGACCTCCTACGCTTAGCCTTAAAAAAAGTAAGCCCAGGTCTGTTGTTTTTGTGTTTTGTTCGTAACTAAATAACATGTTATAAAAAGCGTTTTATTACAATCCTACTAGCTTTGGTCTTAGGCATCATAAATACCTTCCTGAACTGCATCCTCCTGAACACCGTGTAACTGTACCGGTTTACGATTTTTGCGCATCCGCATATTGAGAAATTCTACTAACAAAGCAAAAGCAATAGAGAAATACAGATACCCTTTAGGGATTGAGCCTTCTATCAAATGTGCCATATGGAATCCTTCCGCAATTAATAAGAAACCAATCAGGATCAGAAAAGACATTCCAAGCATTTGAATGGTAGGATGTTTATTTACAAACCGGCCAACCGGCACTGCGAATAACATCATAATCACAACCGATGATACCACTGCAATAATCATAATAATCAATGAACCTTCTACTCCCGTAGTCATTCCAACAGCAGTCAGAATAGAATCAAAAGAGAACACAATATTGATTATCGTAATCTGGATAATCACACTACTGAGCGTGATACCTTTTTGTTTGCCTTTTTCTTTGAGGTATTCGTCATCCCCTTCCAGCTTATGATGGATCTCGGTTACACTTTTATAGAGTAGAAATAGACCTCCGGCAATCAGGATGAGGGCTTGACCCGAAAATGCCGCATGCTGACCAAAAAGATCAAATTCAATCCAGGGCTTTTCCATTGCAATCAAAATGTTAATCCCAAATAATAGCGCTATCCGGAGAATCATCGCAAGGGCTAAACCTATATTCGTAGCTTTCTTCTGTTCCTCATCCGGAAGTTTCCCTGCTGCGATAGAAATAAAAATAATATTATCCACCCCCAGGACAATTTCAAGAAAAGTCAGGGTAATCAGGCTCATCCAGACTGCTCCGGAAGCAAAGTCTGGCATATCCATTAGTAATAATAAATCCATAGTAGCGGAAGTTTATGACATGTGTAAAGTTATTCTCCGTTTTTCAATTGAATTCAGGGCTTGAGAATTAACTGCAATTTTACGAAAATGCTTTTGCAATTTTAAGCGTTCAGCGATTGACCTGCTTATTAAACCAAACAATTTAGCTTATCTGAGCTGCAAAAATTAATTTAGCCCCAAGTCGCTAAGTTATTAGTAGTAGGATATTAACTTTGAAGCATAAAATTGTTGGTGTTTTTATTCCCCTTTTCCGAAGGAAAATGCTTAGTTGAAAATCGTTTTTTTTTGCAGCATAGTTAAACAAATTCACTTTTTAACGCATTACTGTATTAGCTCCACCACAATTATTCACTTTTACATATTCCTACAAAATGATTACTGTAGAACAAACTACGAGACTGCACAGTCTATGCCCTCCTAAATTAAATCTTGCGGATCGGGAGGCCTTGAAAAACTACTTTGATAATGCATGGGAGCTATATGAGCTACTATTTTCTGCCATTAAGGATGATAAGACGCTTTATGAAAGTCCGGATCCGCTACGGAATCCGCTCGTATTTTACCTGGGGCACACGGCTGCCTTTTACATAAATAAATTTAAGCTGGCAGGATTGATCACAACAGGTGTACATGAAGAATGGGATCAATTATTCGCAGTAGGGGTCGATCCTAATCTTCCACAAAATCTTGAAGTTTCTTCTTATTGGCCAAGTATTCCGGAAGTAAGAAACTACCGCAAAAAAATTCACACTATCGTTCATCAGGTTATTGACCAGCTTCAGGAAAGTGATTTTCCGCTTACCGCTGATAGTCCGCTATGGACCATTCCAATGACTATTGAACATGACCGTATTCATTTTGAAACTTCTTCTGTCTTGATTCGACAACTTGCGGCTGACAAGGTAGAACGTCCAGAAGGTTGGAACTATGCCCCAAGCTTTGACACGACCGAAAACAATGAGTGGATCGCTGTTCCAGCGGGTGAAGTGACCATTGGCAAAGCGCTGGATGCTGACCTCTTTGGATGGGATAACGAATACGGCAGTCTGTCTATTAAAGTCCCTGCCTTCAAGGCAAGTAAAAACCTAATATCAAATGGAGAGTACTTAGCATTCGTCGAAGCGGGAGGTTACGACAATCCAGACTATTGGACCTCAGAGGGATGGAAATGGAAAACAAGGACCAATACCGCTGGACCAAAATTTTGGGTAGCAAAGCAAGGTAGTTATTTGTATCGAGCAATGTTTGACGAACTAGACTTACCACTTGATTGGCCGGCTGAAGTCAATGCACACGAGGCCAAAGCTTATTGTACCTGGCGAGCGGATGGCAGTCGTTTATTGAGCGAAGCGGAGTTCAACTATATAGCTTGCGAAGGGCAGGCAGCAGATTTTGATCCACTCTTCACAGAAAACTATAATCTTAATCTAGCATGGGGGTCGCCAACTCCCGTAGGTTATGCGAAATGCGGTCAAACACCTGCAGGCTTCAATGACCTTTACGGTAATGTCTGGGAGTGGTTGAATGATGACTTTTATGCTTTACCTGATTTTGAAGTACATCCTTACTATGCGGATTTTTCAGCACCTTACATGGATGAGGAACACGGGATGATGGCAGGAGGATCATGGATCACTACGGGTACCGGCGCCAGTCGTTATTATCGATTATGGTTTCGTAGACATTTCTTTCAACACTGCGGATTCCGTCTTGC
Organism: Saprospiraceae bacterium; assembly: GCA_020631105.1. GTDB lineage: Bacteria > Bacteroidota > Bacteroidia > Chitinophagales > Saprospiraceae > JAHDHW01. The sequence continues at coordinate 15,933 of JAHDHW010000091.1, forward strand.
ACAAAACCTTTGATGCATGCGTCAGCATATGCTCTTAATTCATCGGGCTAAATCTTTAGGCATTGCTGTGGAGGATGTCAGTGGATCATTTGGCAAACCAGCAGCAATCCTACACCATCAGGGGCAATCCGAATTAATCATGGATGGGGTACCCATGTCCTGGATAAATGTGCAGGGGCAATTTTACTGTGATCAAAAAGACCTCACCAAAACGCTTTATGAAAAGCGTGGTCTCCCCTACTTAAAAAGTATTACATTTCAAACAGGAAAGGAAGCAGCTATCTCCGCTTTTTTACAAGATGGAAAAACCTACGTTTGTAAGCCCGTGGATAGTACCAATGGTATAGGCGTCGTGTTAAATGTTCATACTCATTCGCAGGTCATAAACTACCTCGAAACACATCGTACCCTGGGAGGGCCATTCTTACTGGAGGAACAAGCGAGTGGACACGACTTGAGAATTCATGTACTCGATTATAAAATCATTGCCGCTTGTATTCGTGAACCTGCCTATGTCATCGGTAATGGCCAGTCGACCTTAGCTGAGCTCATCGAATATCGTCGTGAAGAAATGAAACAGCAAAACCCCAATAATTTTTTAGAGATTGACGCCGTCACTCAAACCTTGCTCACAGAACAAAATCTTCAACTCTCCGACTCTATTCAGGCAGGTCAAAAAGTAAAATTAAAACGCATTGCAAATATGGCGCAGGGCGGTATCGCCACGGATGTTACAGACGAACTACATCCTGATTATGCTCATTGGGTAAAAGCCTTATGTGAAGAACTTCGTACCGGGTACTTCGGTCTGGATATTATGACGCTTGACCATCGGGCGAAGCCCACTGCCAAAAGCTGGATTCTCGAAGTCAATGCCAGAGCAGACTGGTTGCATCATACCTTCAGCGAAAAACGAACGCATGATATGGAAGGCATTATTTTGACGCAGTTATTCAATTTTTCTTAGATTAAATTACCCTTCTGAATCAGTCTTACAATTCTGAAACGAATAGGTGCAAGCAAAAGAAATTATTACCTTTGCGCGATCAAAATTAGGTATACATGAAATATCGTCGTCTTAATACGGAAGAACTAAAAGAAATGGAACCGGAGTTTGTTCGTTTCCTGGTAGCTAATACGGTCACTGGTGAGGACTGGGAGAAAATAAAAACAGAAAACCCGGAGCGTGCGGAGCAGCTGATTGAGCTTTTTAGTGATATCGTTTTTGATAAGATTTTAACGAAGGCAGAATTCATGCAATTCAAATCAAAGAACGACATTAAGACCTTTCATTGTCTTCCGGACAAAATCAAAATGATGGGCGTATTTGTAGAAGGAAATACATCCTTAGATTTTACGCAAAACTTTGCACCAGAACAAATGATGTCGCTCCTTCAGTTATCTAATGCCAATCTCAAACTATATTCCGCCGAAAAATCTTACGCCAAAGAACGCAATCAGGAATTATTCAAAATGCTGGAAAGTGGTTGTTTGATTTCGAAAGGAGAATTATACAAATTGCTTGAAAACCTAAAAGGTTAGCGTATAATTAAATTTTGTTCTTTATCTTAAGAGAGCAAGATTTATGTTTC
>JAHDHW010000091.1:17624-21286 GCA_020631105.1 Saprospiraceae bacterium
GTTAGCGTATAATTAAATTTTGTTCTTTATCTTAAGAGAGCAAGATTTATGTTTCAATTATAACTAAACGCGAAGCAGTTTGCTTTTTAGGCAAATCACTTCGACATCGGTATAAAGTTCAGATGTTCAATATTAGGACGGCCTTTTTCATTTTAGGGATATTTGGTAGTAAAACATGTTAAAAACTAAATATTGTTTGATCCCGGTGTTAACCGGGAGAGTTTATTTAGTTTAGGGTTTTACTACCGAATATCTCGTCAAAAAATGAAAACAGCCTAGTCCCGATAGTTATCGAGGATTTCTTTGCTACTTTCTTTTTTTCAATGAAAAAGAAAGTAGATTACCAATGCTAAAATCGAGCTTAACCCTCTAAGAAAACACGCAATGCAATTGCTTCCAAAAGGTACCAACTTACACGAGATTGCTCATCTCCCATATTACAACTACCTGGCCTACAAAGCTAGGAAAGATGATATGCTAAGTGAACAGCATTCCTATGGAAAGCATTCGCGACAATACCTGTGCTATTTTACACCCAAAAACGGCCCTACCAAAAATGAAATCATCATTTATTTTCATGGTGGCGGATGGACCTTTGGGAGTCCGGAAATGTTCCGGAGCAATGCACAACTTTTCGTAGATCAGGGATATAGCGTGGTGATGCCAAGCTATCGCCGACTACCGGTTTATCGGGCAGTTGACATGGCAGAAGATGCTCGGCTAGCCCTTCAAAAAACATTAAGTATTCTAAAAGAAAAAGGCTTAACTAATGTTCGATTTTTCATTGGTGGGATGTCCTCGGGAGCACACCTAGCAGCATTACTTTGTTATGATCGAGCACAATGGAGTACTATTCCATTTAGCAAAGCATCACTAGCCGGAATTTTTCTATTTGGACCACCCCTTGACTTAGGGAGTATGGCATGGTCTCCTGTTATTCATAGATTAGCCGGTCGCCGTGGTCAGCCCAATTTCAAAAAGGCAAATCCTTTAGAATATGTGGAAGAAGCAGAAGACGTACCAACGATCATTGTTCATGGTACACAGGATGGTCTGGTCAATTATAAAAGCACGGAATCCTTCGTAAAAAAACGCGGTGACAAAAATCTCAAGTTACATACGATAAAGGAAGGTACTCATCTGGATGCAGCATTTTGGGTATTCCGGGATAATGAGATTAGAAAAATCATCTTGAACTGGTTTGCAGAAACCAGTAATGTATAGCGCCTTCAATTTCCGTCAGAGACGAAACTAATCCAACTGTATCTTCGCCGTTTTCACCATTGTTTTTTCATCTACTGCGGTCCAGGCTATTAATAATTCATTATTATCCAGAGCCGTAATCTTTGGAAAACCACTTTGTCGCTCAGTCGAGATCTTTAATAAATCACCTTGCGCCTGAATCCCTTTCTTAGGATGCACCTTCGCATACTTAAGGACACCATGTTCTTCTTGTTTTTCGATCCAGGTCATGATTACTTCGTCAGTGTCTAACATCTGCAAATCTACCCTGCCAAGCGTATTATTACTTAGGGTGAGAGGTGCCGCGAAACTTCTGCCGCTATCATTTGAAAAGGCTAATTTTACCAAGCCCGTTTCACCTTCCATCGTAAACCAGGCAACTACTACCCTACTTTTATCCGCTACGACAACCGGTCCATTTACCGGACAACCGGCAATCTCCCAGTTATCTTTATGCACTCGCTGAGCTTCCGTCCATGATCCATTCTCCTGACGTACGATGGAAATATCCCGCACTTCATTTTCAGAGCGATCCCGGTAGACAACGACTACGCCTTCGTCGGTCAGGGCTGCGCTGGTCTGGCAACAATCACAAATACGATCATCCAGTTCTGCTTCATTACTTAAGTTTCCATCCATATCGAAAGTTGCGGTGCGTAGTGTCATCGCACCGTGATGTCCATGACCGTGATCATCATGATCCGTTTCGCCTTCTGGCGATTTGGTATTACGGCCATCGAGCCAGGTGGCGAAGGTTTGGCCATTGGGCAAGGGCAGTAAACTTACAAATCCATGCTCAGCAGCAATACTATCCCGGTGTGGGATAAAGGAGTCAGACCAGCTTTGTCCCCCATCCTGAGACTGAGAAATATGTACATCATAATCGTAAGTTCCTTCCGCTCTTTTTTGTAACCAATGCGCAACTAGATTATCTGCCTGACCATCACCTGCGATGATTGATGGGAAATCTGCCCAGTTAACAAACCAGTTGCTTCCTTTTGCGATAACTTGAGGGCTTGTCCATTGGTCATCGAGCAGCTTTGCGAATTGCAAAGCGTCCGTACTATCGTTAAGGTATTCAATCCAGGAGAGGTAAATTGTTCCGTCTTTGGTCTTGAACAGATTAGGTTCTCCGCCTTCTTCTGTACTTAATGTTAAGTCGTGGAGCTTAGGTGCGTCAGCACCGTTTGGGTCAGCGCCGGAACGACAAGCGAATAAAAAAAATAAACTGACACAGAAAACTAAGATGAAGGTTCGCATTTTTTTCTTTCAAAGGAGGTTTAGAATATCGAAAAGTTAGTAACTTTCAAGTTGCGCTTCGCTAAACTTAAAAGAATGATGTTCGTTTGAACAAAATTAGTCAAAAACTACCGTTCGATTATTATAAACCAGAATCTTATGCTCCAGGTCTTTCGCGATTGCTTTTGATAATACAATTTTTTCAATATCCTTTCCTTTCCGTATAAACGCTTTGACATCTTCTTTGTGAGAGACATGAGAAACGCCTTGTTCGATAATCGGTCCCGCATCTAAATCCTCTGTAACATAATGGCTGGTTGCCCCAATGATTTTCACACCACGATCATAAGCTGCATGGTAGGGCTTTGATCCAACAAAGGCAGGTAAAAAGGAATGATGAATATTAATAATCTTGAAAGGATAATGACTGATAAAATCACCCGTTACGATTTGCATATAACGCGCTAAAACAATTAAATCGACCTGATGCTCCTTAAGTAATGCCAGCTGTTGTTTTTCCTGTTCCAATTTATTCTCCTTAGTAATCGGAAAATGATAAAAAGGAATATCAAACTGTTCAGCTACAGATTGTAAGGTCTGGTGATTACTAATGATACAAGGGATTTCGAGTTGCCACTCACCAGAGCGATATCGATAAAGGATATCATAAAAACAATGGGATAATTTAGTCACAAAAATTGCCATTCGCTTCTTCTGATCTGAAAAGTGAAGTTTCCAGGTCATCTGAAATTTACGCGCTAGCAGTGTGTCGAAATACTCTCCAATTTTTTCGCGTTGGATCTGAAATCCTTCAATTTGCCAGGCAATCCGCATAAAGAATTGTCCGGTTGATGTTTCGGTATGTTGATCAAGGTAAACGATATTACCATTATTCGTATACAGAAAATCCGTAACGGCACGAATGATTCCAGTTTGATCCGGACAGTGGATCAATAAGATTGCTGTTTCTTTTTGCATAATCTATTACTATTGGAAATTTGTGGCTTGGCTAGGTACGCTTTAAGGGCCTATAAATCTCGACATTTTATAGTTAAAGGGCAAGGGGAAAAGTAGAAAGCCTTTGAAGAATAGGGATGTTGAGCAGATAAAATCATGTATTTAGCATAATAAAAAAAGGCCCTTGTCAAAGACAAGAACCTTTATTTTCCTGTGATCCGGCC
>JAHDHW010000299.1:0-2044 GCA_020631105.1 Saprospiraceae bacterium
CAACAGGTTGACCGCTTTGAGGATTTTCAAAAAGAGGCAAAAATTATTTTAGCGCCCGATGATCGTTACCTGACATTACAATTTGCTTTGCTGGATTATTATAATTCAAAGCTTCCCGAATATATTTATGAAATTGATGGAGAATCCTGGCAAGCTTCCAAAGAGAATATCATCAACATCAGTGCCCTACCTTACGGCAGTCATACCTTGACGGTGAAAGCCAGAACAGGGAATGGCTTTTTCTCTACTAAAACTTTGTCCATCCCTATTGAAGTATTACGCCCCTTTTACTTACAATACTGGTTTCTTGCCCTATGTGTATTACTTTTATTATTCGCTGGATATACTTTCCAAAAAATACGGACCAGAGCATTGATCCAAAGACAGTACGAACTGGAATCTACCGTAGCTGAACGCACCCAAACCATCCAACAACAAGCAGAAGCCTTACAACAATTAGATAAGGCCAAGTCTAAATTTTTAGCTAATATCTCTCACGAACTTCGCACACCGCTCACACTAATTCTTAATAGCCTTGATAATGATCAAGTTGAAAAAATATTAAGTGGCACTAGCCGGACTTACAAATATGCTTTTGATCAATTAGATGTTGAAATTATGCAACGAAATGGTCATCGTCTTCAACAGTTGATAGATCAACTGCTTGACCTTTCCAAATTGGAAAATGGAAAGATGAACTTAAAAGCGAGCCCTGGCAATTTTAAAAAATACCTGGAAGAAACCGTTAAAACTTTTCAATCTTCGGCCCAACAAAAAAAACATCCATCTTTCTTTTTCAGCACGGGAAGATTTCTTGTCGCTTTATTTTGAAAGGGATAAAATGGATAAGATCGTGTACAATTTATTAGCTAACGCAATTAAATTTACTCCGGAACATGGGAAGGTAGAGGTGGACCTTTGGCAATCTGGAGAGAGACTCATTTTTGCTGTTAAAGATTCTGGAATTGGCATTCCCAAAGCAGACACTAAAAATGTTTTTAATCGCTTTTACCAAGTCAAAAGACAAGATGAATATGCTTTTGAAGGCACCGGTTTAGGTTTGGCATTAGTCAGGGAATTAGTAGAAATCCATCATGGGCAGGTAGCCCTTGAAAGTGATTTGGAGAAAGGTTCTCGTTTTGAGATTTCTCTGCCATTAGGAAAGGATCACCTCTCTGACGAAGAAGTTAGAGATTCAGAAATGATTTTTGAGTCAGATGAATTTCAGACAACCGAAGAACAAGCATTAATCAAAGCTAAAGAGCCTCAAGATGAATCTCCCCAAGAGCAGCAACCTGTACTATTGGTCATAGAAGATAATGAAGACTTACGCTATCATCATCAAAAAACATTTGGTCAGGATTATCAGGTTGTTTCTGCCCAAGATGGAGACGAAGGGCTTAAGAAGGCCCTGGAAATTATTCCGGATATTATAGTTTGTGATGTAATGATGCCTGGGAAAAATGGCTATAAAGTTTGTGAAGTACTCAAGACAGATGAACGTACTAATCACATTCCTATTATTTTGCTGACTGCAAAAGCCAGTTATGAAGATAGGATAGAAGGTCTTACTGTTGGTGCGGATGATTATATCACAAAACCCTATGATCGGAATGAATTGAAGCTAAGAATTCGAAACCAACTAGAGCACATTAGCAAATTGCAAAAACAATTTTCATTTCAAAAAGAGAATACTGTTGATAAAAAAGCGGTAACTCCCAGAGATAGATTTATTCAGAGAGTGTCAGATGTTATTGAAGAAAACCTTGCGAATAGACAATTTGGTGTTGTGGAACTTAGTCAGGCGCTTTTCCTCAGTCGAAGTCAGCTTTTCCGAAAACTAAAAGCACTAACCGGTGATACGCCAAATAACTTTCTTCGATCCTATCGATTAAATAAAGCCAAAGAGTTACTCATAGAAGAAGATGGAAATGCAACTAATGTTTCATATCTCGTAGGGTTCAATAATCCGAATTATTTTTTCAAGTGTTTTAAAGATGAGTTTGGGATGACACCTGGGCAGTATATGGAGGAGTTATACAAA
>JAHDHW010000299.1:2144-3448 GCA_020631105.1 Saprospiraceae bacterium
CATTAATACTATTCCCATTGATATTTGCACTCCATCCATTTGAACTTTCGTTTCTGCCTATTACCGTTAAAATCATTTCAAAAGTATCATCGGATGTGCCAGGAGTTCCTTGGTCATGATATATAATATTAGAAGCCTTATGTATAATGTTACACCCCGGGTCGTTTTTCCAATTCGCGCTATGATGATAAAAGACCGTTTCAACGTAAGTGATAGTAGGGGAACTTGCACAGGCGTCAGGATCTATGGCACTTACACTTCCAGGACCACTTGGTATTGGGGCATTACAATCAAGTGTAACATCAGGGGGTACATTTATCAGTATCGGAGCATTCGCGTTACAAACCAGGCAATCTTCGCAATCTGTCAGACCATCACCGTTATTATCGATGCCATCATAACATATTTCGATGCAAGTTGGTTTTTGAATTACTAGCTCACTGCCAAGGTTTTCACAACCATTAGGACTAATTTCAAATAAATAATAAGTACCTGTGTCAACAGTTGTATTGGTAATTAAGGTACTACTGAAAGTATTATTGGCCGAGTGCCATTCAAAGTAAAAAGAAGGATCAGAAAGCGGTGGTTCAAAAGCAGTTAAATTAATGGTAGTATCTAAACAGCCCAAATAGGCCACGGGTATAATTAAAGGTGTTTGTGGATTGTCAATATTAACTTTAACCATTGCGGTATCGGGGCAACCTAAATTATTTTCCGCTACTAAAAAATATTCAGTGCTTTGAATCGGAGTAACCGATGTTGGAGTATTCTCTACCAAGCCAGGAACACCATTGCGATACCAAATGGGGTTGAAGTAACTTCCATAACCTGGAATTTGAGCAGTAAGGTCTACCGGGCTCACTGGAGCACATTGGACGGGCATATCTACATCGGGTAAATCAGGTTTAGGACTTACATTAACGGTTACCATTTGTTCTATTATACATCCACTTGCTCCATGAATAGCAATCACTCTATAAGTGGTCGGAACTATCGGTCTCACCGTTGGGTTAGCAGTCGTTGAATTTTGAATGGTATAGCCTTCAGTACTAGGACTGACGGCAGACCATTGATAAGTAAATCCGATTGGATTAGAAATTCCCCCTATTACGATCTCATCCCCTGGACACACTTGCTGTGAGCCTCCTGCAAAATCATAATTAATATCTGGTACTGTAATCATAATATCATCAGTTCCAACACAGCCATTACTAAAAGTAGAGGTCAGCTGGTAAACATAAATACCAGGAGCAGGTACACTCTGATTAAAAGTAGGAGTGTTTGAATTGCTTGAAGATAAATAA
>JAHDHW010000300.1 GCA_020631105.1 Saprospiraceae bacterium
TCTTTTTTGTTTTAGACGCATTAGTCGTAATTTGACGAACATCAAATAAAAACCAATATCGTATGTCATACAAAACTTATACTCAGGTTCTACTATTCTGCATTTGTAGCTTCGCTTACCTCATTCCAATCTCTGCTCAACTTAAAGATGGTGGAGCCGGAGAATTTTTATTTGGCGATGCTTTACCGGACGCGCCAGCATTGGCTGCACGTGGCGAATTCAAAGTCGGAGTACAAACGATCGAGTTAGCGAATCCCAATCAATTGGATATCCTCAATGCTGCAGAGGGCAAAGCCCCTACTTATACTCGCTCCCTAAAAGTTGAGGTTTGGTATCCTGCGGTACCTACTCGGGCAAAAGAAGAATTCGAAGAATATAATGAGGTCCTAGGAATGTCAAGTGATCCGAAGCGACCATTGATTCCTTTTACTTTTAAAGGGCGCGCGATGCGCGATGCCACGCCACTCAAAACGAAAGGCGGATACCCATTGATTATTGTTTCACATGGTTACGTAGGGTCAAGATATATCATGACTTACTTAACAGAACACTTAGCTTCCCAAGGTTATGTGGTTGCAGCCATTGATCATACGGAGTCTACTTTTTCTGATGCCGGAGGATTTGCAAGTACACTGCTTAATCGGGCAAAGGATATTCATTTTGTGCTTGATCGTTTGGCTTTGTTCAGCAAGGGAAGAGAGAACTTGTTAACCGGAATGGTCGATGAACAAAATATCGGAGTGATCGGATACTCGATGGGAGGCTATGGAGCTTTGAATGTTGGCGGTGCGGGCTATAGTGATTTTGCGGTACAGTTCTTCAAGAGTATTGCTCAGGGTAATGACGCATTGCAAAGTTTAGCAGCAAGTAGTCCAGCGTATCAAAAAACATTTGACCCAAGAGTAAAAGCGATCGTTGCCTTTGCTCCCTGGGGTATGGAAAAAGGCGCTTGGGATGCTGAGGGGCTGAAAGGATTAAAAGTACCTACCTTATTGGTATCAGGATCACAAGATGATATCTCTGGCTATGAAAAGGGAGTCAAAGCAATATTCGACGGAGCTACCAGTACAGAACGATATCTTTTGACTTATCTCAACGCACGTCATAATGTAGCGGGGAATCCACCTCCGGCCGCTGCTTTAAAACCGGGACTTCATTTTGATGAGTATTACCGTTATGCGGAGCCGGCCTGGGATGAGTATCGAATCAATAATATTAATCAGCATTTCGTTACCGCTTTCCTAGGGATGAAACTCAAGAAAAAGGAAGATTACGGGAAGTACCTGGATATTCCGGTGGAGTCTACAGGCAAAGAGTGGGAGGGTTTTTTACCACGCGCTTGTACTGGACTGGAGTTTCGTAAAGCCATGCCAGAGTAGGACTTTTTCGATCAATATCAGGACTAACTTTTATTCCAATGAAACAACTCTTATTTCTATTTTTAATTGTATTCGCAGGTTGTACCAGCTCTGAAACGCCTCCGGCGCAAGCTACCGCGGTCAATCAACCTTCAGAAACAAACGCCCCCTACCGGGCGCTCATTATCGATGGTCAGAACAATCATGAGGTCTGGCCCAAGTCTACCGTAATGATGAAACAGTACCTGGAAGAAACAGGCTTGTTTACCGTCGATGTTGAACGTACGCAATATACCTGGAAAGGCGAAAGCCATCTGGCTAATTTTACCATCAAAGGATTAAAGCCAACAGAGGTAAAAGAACAACCAACTGCTGATCCGGCATTCAGCCCCGATTTTGCAGATTATGATGTCATCGTTTCTAACTTCGGTTGGAATGCTGCCGCTTTACCCAAAGAGACAGAGCAAAAGCTCGAAGCTTTTGTAAGCGAAGGTGGGGGATTAGTCATCATTCATGCCGCTGATAATTCCTGGCCGCAATGGCTGGAATTCAACAAAATGATTGGCCTGGGAGGCTGGGGAGATCGTACTGAAAAGGATGGCCCCTATGTCTACTATAATGATGCTGGAGAACTAGTCAGAGATGAAAGCCCTGGGTCAGCCGGACATCATGGTCCGCAACATGAGTTTTTGGTGCAAGTCAGAGATTCTACGCATCCCATCACTAAAGGAATGCCTGCCAAATGGCTCCATACCAAAGACGAATTATATGACCAACTTCGTGGCCCCGCAGAAAACATGACAGTACTCGCTACCACCTATGCTTCACCTGAACAGGATGGTACTGGCCGCCATGAACCAATGATTATGACCATAGATTATGGAAAAGGTCGAGTCTTTCATACACCGATGGGGCATGAGGACTACTCCTTCGAAGGAGTTGGTTTTATTACCACTTTTATTCGAGGTACCGAGTGGGCGACTACCGGAAAGGTAACGCAGGGTATTCCTGAGGATTTTCCAAGTGCTACAAATGCAACTAGCCGGGCTTTTTCAGCAAAATAATAGAGCACAGGCTTATTTTTAACGTTTACTTTGATGAATCTTGTTTACAGTGTTATCAATAGGATTTTTCCTATTGATAGCACTATTCTGTATTAATGGCCATTGGTGTTTATTTGCTGTAATAGATGATTTGGCTTTCTTTCTACTAAAATTATATAGTCTAACAGATTTTAATATTAAGGCTCGATTTTAGCAGGGTAGAAGATAAGAAATGTCGACATGCAAGGCTGAAAAGCCGTATCTTTGTGTAATATTTACAATTAGTCCTTTTGGACAACTTAAATCCTGAATTATGGATAAAGATTCTTTTAACAAATTATGGAAAATGATTGGGCTGCGTTATAAATCGCACCCATGGCACGGTATCGAGATTGGAGATAAAGTTCCACATGAAGTAACCTCTTTTATTGAGGTGATTCCTTCAGATACAGTTAAATACGAAGTTGATAAAACATCAGGGTACCTTATGATAGATCGCCCTCAGAAGTTTTCGAATATAGTCCCTGCTTTATATGGATTCGTTCCACAAACCCTTTGCCGCGAGAAAGTTGCTGAATACTGTATGCAACAGACCGGCCGGGAGGGCATCGTCGGAGATAATGATCCTTTAGATATTTGTGTGCTGACCGAACGAGAGGTAACACACGGTAACATTATCGTACATGCTGTACCAATTGGTGGTTTCAGAATGATTGACGGTGGTGAAGCAGATGATAAGATCATCGCTGTCTTAAAGAAAGATGAGGTTTATGGGAAATGGAATGATATTAAAGATTTGCCGATTACCATTCTTAATCGATTACAACATTACTTTTTGACCTACAAGCAATTACCTGGTGAAGACCAAAAATGTGAGATCACGCATGTTTATGGTCGCGAAGAAGCACACGAAGTTATTCGACGTAGCCAAAAGGACTATGATAATAATTATGGAAACCTGGAAGAAGCACTATCGATTACGATGTTAGAAGCTTTTCAATTTGCGCAACGTCGCCAGGATATTATGAATAGCCTTTGATA
>JAHDHW010000092.1:0-2878 GCA_020631105.1 Saprospiraceae bacterium
CCTAAGGAATATCCAAAATCTTATGCGTCTGCAAACTTAAGGACCATTTAGGGTGCTGTAAACAATATTCCAGTGTAAGCTTGGTATTTAAGGCCGCCTCAGGACTATCCATAGGCTGCAAAAAGAATTGTTCAAAATCAAGGTGCTCGTACTTTTCTGGTTCAGCACCTGCTTGTGGATAAACCAGCTTGAGTTCATTTCCTTTGGTGAGGATAATTTCCGTTCCGGCTTTAGGGCTCATACAAATCCAATCTAAACCTTTGGGAGCTTCAATAGTACCATTTGTCTCTACTGCTACTTCGAGACCAACATCATGAAAAGCATCTATCAGCGCTTCGTTCAATTGTAAGAGTGGTTCTCCTCCGGTACACACTACATAAGGTTGTCCCTTACCATCTTCCGGCCAGAGGCTAATAACTTTTTGAGCAAGAGATGCTGCGGTATACTTCCCGCCGTTCTCTCCATCCGTTCCCCAAAAATCGGTATCGCAAAACTGACAGATTGCTTTATGCCGATCTTCCTCTCTCCCACTCCACAGGTTACAGCCTGTAAAGCGGCAAAAAATTGCCGGTCTTCCAGTATGAAAACCTTCTCCTTGTAAGGTGTAATATATTTCTTTGACTTTGTAATTCATTTATTTCCTTAGTTACTTATCACCGCGCTGACTTCAATTTCAACTAATAATTCGTCATCAATCAAACGACTGACTTCTACCATTGTTGCTGCAGGTTTTATGCTTTTGAAAAATTCACCGTGCGCTTTACCAATCGCTTCCCACTGCTTAATATCTGTTACGTAGATTCTGGTTCGAACAACATCCGAAAGGCGAGCGTTAGCTTTTTCAAGGGTCGTACGGATCAGCGATAAAATAAAAACAGTCTGCGCATAAGCATCTCCGGGGGCAACCACTTCTCCGTCTTTTACTGCTGTCGTACCGGATACTTCGATCACATTACCAATTTTGACAGCCCGACTATAGCCAACGATATCCTCCCAGGGCGCTCCCGAACTTATATTTTTTCGCATGGGTAAAAGATTAAGCTACACCACTTTTTTAGCAATCAGGGTGTAGTAGTTAAATATTCGTGCCTCATCAATCAATAAAGTACTTTCGATCTCGCAACCTCGCTGCTTTAGCATCTCTTCGTACTCTGAAAGATCATATTGATGCGGATGTAAAATATCACCTGGCAACAATCGGAAAATCTTTTTTAACCACTGGTGATTATGCGCATCAATCGAAACGATCAACATCCCTCCCGGCTTCGTTAGTTCCACTAAGCGATCAAAACTCTGGTCAAGATCTTCTACATGATTAATGGCATTCAGACAAAATACTTTATCATATTTTTTGGCCGTATCATAATGCTCCAAGCCTACCGAATGAAAAGCCGTCCAGGGATATTCATGGGGTTGAAAATGCTCCAGTTTTACAGCATAATCATCTAGCAACGGATCTACTGCATCAACTTCCAATCCTGAAAAGATCATAAATATTCCAGCGGGCCCACAGCCAGCATCCAAAATCTGATCAGATGGATTTACCGGAACCTTTAACTTGTCCAAAAGCTTTTGCCAATAGTCTTTTTTCCAGCTTAAGTAATCTGGTTTTGATCGTTTAGCCAGGTAGGACTGCCACCAGCGAATTTCGGCAGCTTGTGCTATTTTCCATCTTAATTTCGCCATGTTAGCACAAAGGTATTTCCTTTTGAACAATTAGTGAATTAAAGTGTAGTTTTGTTGGGTCAATTTATTCATTTATGATTTATGCTGTTGGAAGTCGGGTTCGTTTTATTAACACTGGTTACGAAGGTGTGGTGACGGAGATATTGGGAGGCGATATGCTATCTGTGCTATTGGACGATGGCGATGAAATACCTGCCTTTGAAGAGGATCTAATGCGCATCGAAGATTACCGGGCAAGCCTTCGAAACAAACCTCCTATCAAAGCAAAGGTTGTAAAAGGGAAAGTTGAAAAAACACCTGAGAAACCAGAGATCCCGGAGTTTGGCTCTCAATATGCAATCCTTAAAAGCCTGGGGATTCAATTAGGGTTTGAGGCATTGTACAAAGCCGATGGACTGATTGCTGCTTTCAAAGTTTATCTGATTAATGATTTACAATATGATGCCCTCTATGCTTTCAACTTTTTGCTTGGGACTCAATCTCGTTTAAAGCTGAATGGGAAGTTACCTGCGACTTCCTATATAGAACTTGGAGAAATTCCTTTTGACTATCTCAATGATTCTCCAACGGTGGAACTGGAGTGCTGGCAGGTTACCACGCAGGGGTCTGGCAAACAACAGCACAAAAAACTCAAATTAAAGGCAAAGCAGTTTTTCAAAAAAATTAAAACAGCACCGCTACTAAATATCCCGGTTTATCATTATGTCATTTTTGAATCACTCGAACCACCACAAAGTTCAGAAGACGACCTCAAGACTTACACCCGCCAGCATAATAAACCTAATTATTCGCTGAGTGACCTCCGCCGATATGATACCAATAGCGTAACCGCTCTGGCTAATTTTGATCCGGAGCTCGATCTTCATATCGAAAACTTAACGAACAATTGGGAAAAAATGAGCAACGCGGAGATACTCCGCCTTCAGCTTAGAACTTTTGATACCTACCTTGCTAAGGCAATTGAAATCGGGGTACCTAATGTTTTTATTATCCACGGACTCGGTAAAGGAAGACTTCGGGATGAAATTGCTAGTCGTCTCATCCGGCATCCTCAGGTCGAAACTTTCAAAAATGAGTATCATCCAAGATATGGATATGGTGCCACGGAAATTATTTTGTAATTGTCGACTTAACAATTGGCACTACCAGTATCAACCAAATTCACTTCGTACCACTGAAATCATTCTCTAGC
>JAHDHW010000092.1:2978-13113 GCA_020631105.1 Saprospiraceae bacterium
TAAAGGTTTCTTTGATTAAATCTTGTCCAGCGTATTAGTCCAGGCTAACAAACTATCGTACTGGCTATCGACGGTAAGCAGGCTGGCCTTAGCCACCTGATCAGGATTAGATTTTATTAAGACTGTTTTCATGCCCAGTCGTTTACCAAAAAGCATATCGCTCACAGAATCGCCGACCATCACTGATTTTTTAAATTCTATCTCTGGAAACGTCGCTTTCGCTTGCAAAGCCATCCCTGGATTCGGTTTGCGACAAATCGCATTTTCAGCAGCTAAATTCGGACAATGAAAGACTGCATCAATTTGTCCTCCTTTCTCCTTGATTTGATCTAACATCTTTTGATGAACTTTCGAAAGATCTTCCTCCGTCATCAACTCTTTTCCGATTCCTTGTTGATTGGTCACCACCACTATTCGATCAAAATGATGTCTTGCCTTAATGATTGCGTCTATACTTCCTTCTACAAACTCAAACTGTTCCGGCTCTTGTACGTAAGCACCAGGTAAGCGTACATTGATTACACCATCACGGTCGAGAAATAGAGTTCGCTTGAACATTATTCTTTTGATCAAATATTACTTAGGAAATAATTGTTGCTCGACTAACTCACAAATCAAATGACCAATCATCATATGGCACTCTTGGATACGAGGTGTATCCATTGAAGGCATTTTGAGTAAGTAATCGCATTTGTCTATCATCTGTCCACCACTTTCGCCAGTCATTCCTATAATTATCATTTCTTGTTTTTTTGCGGCGGTGATGGCTTCCAGTACATTAGCAGAGTTACCGGAAGTGGATAGGGCGAAAAGTATATCTCCTTTCCTTCCTTTTGCTTCAACCATTCTCGCAAAGATCGCAGCGAAGCCATAGTCATTACCAATCGCAGTGAGCGCAGAGGTATTGACATGTAGCGCTTCCGCAAATAGCGCTGGTCGATCAAAGTAAAAGCGTCCGGATAATTCACAGGCAATATGCTGCGCATCAGCAGCACTACCACCATTCCCGCAAAACAATACTTTTTTATCGCTTCGATAGGCATAGACCACTCTGTCCACAATAGCTTCAATGGACAACAGCAATGCTTGATCCTGCAAAAGTTTTTGCTTGACTTCAATACTTTCTTTGATCAGTGCGGGAATTCTTGGATGCATAAATTATAAACGAGAAGATGATTTGACAAAGTATCAAATATACTGTCCCAAAGCAAATAAAGCTAAGGTCAATATCATTGCTACGAGGAAAAAAGCATATTGCTTGCGACGTAAGAGCTGGACCGCTAGACTACATCCTCCGCCAGCAAGGAGGGAGATAAAAGCTATAAATTTTAAACTATCCACAGGATTAGCTAACATCCTTTCCCCAGCCATAACAACTGAAGCTGCCGTTAAACTAAAAAATACGATAGTTACACATACCACCATAATCCGATACCAGTCTTTGGCTTTAAAGTTTAAGCGCGCAACCAAAAAATATAGGCTAAAACTTATTACCGCTATCATTAATATTACAATTGCATCAAAATGAAAATAGAGAATACGATACCTTGGCAAGTCAGAAAGTGCATCAATTTTTGCCAGCCAGAATAATGTTGAAAAACCAAGGAATAAGGCCACAGTAGTCCAAAGGACAGACATGGAAGAAAATCGTAATCGTTTTTCCTCTTCCTGGTAGGGGGCATCGAGTATTTCTCGATCAGACATTTTCGTTTTGAATTTCGCGCTCGATCAGATAAGCGTTTCTATTAGGAGCATTTCGGCTGACTAATTCCGAAACAAAGCCAGTTAAAAATAACATGGTCCCCATTAGCATAGAAGTCAAAGCGATATAAAAGAATGGATTATCCGTTACTAGGATGGTAGGTAATCCTTCACTTAGTCTATAAAGTTTATTGATCCCGATGTATAAAGCAGAAAAGAAGCCTACCATAAACATGATCATTCCAATAGAACCAAAGAGGTGCATAGGCCGCTGACCAAACTTACCTACAAATGTTATGGATAATAAATCAAGTGGCCCCCGGATAAAACGCTTCCAGCTGCCAAATTTGGTTACGCCAAATTTACGGGCCTGATGCTGAACCACTTTCTCTCCTATTTTAGAAAAACCGGCCCATTTTGCAATTACGGGGATGTACCGATGCATTTCACCATAGACTTCAATCGACTTAATCACTTCACTTTTGTAAGCTTTAAGTCCGCAATTCATATCATGAAGTTTTACACCAGACATCATACGGGTAACCGCATTGTACAATTTGGTAGGTACGGTCTTTGAGATCGGATCGTGTCTTACCTTCTTCCAGCCAGATACAATATCATAACCATCTTCTTTAATCATCCGATATAACTCCGGAATCTCATCGGGGCTGTCCTGTAAATCCGCATCCATCGTAATCAGTACGTCCCCTTTTGCAGCTTCAAAAGCGACATGCAAGGCGGCTGATTTTCCATAATTTCGGCGAAACTTAATCCCCCGGATATTCGGGTTAGTAGCTGATAATTGCTCTATGACGGACCAGGAGGTATCTGTACTTCCGTCATCCACCATGAGGATTTCGTAGGTAAATTGGTTTGCTTCCATCACCCGGCGAATCCATGCTTCCAATTCCGGAAGCGATTCTTCTTCATTCAATAAGGGTATGGCAATGGATATTTGCATTTATTATCTTTTAAAGTGTTCCTTGACGTTTTAAGGTCAAAGCGGCCAGCAAAGCTAGGAAAAAACCTCCGATTATACTTCGTCCCAAAGCGAATAAGAATTCGCTAAAACCAAAGTTAAAATCCGCATAAGATTCTTTTAAAGCTTCATGATGTTCTTCCTCAAGAAACCATGCTGAAAACTCTATACTTTGTTCTTTCAAAATGGTTACTAATTCAGGGTCCATTTTTAGTAAAAAGTAGAAAAACAGGTAAAACAGAAGGTTTCCTAAAACAACGACCAGAAACCCGATCCGCAAGCCTTCCTTAAATTCCAATACCCCACCACGAGCATCGCGATGCTTTCGTACAGCAAGGAACAAGCAAATAAGCAGGATAACTAAGGAGCTCCACGATACTCCAATGCTCACCATCAATGCTTTATCAAACATATAAAAAAGCAAAAAGTAGGCAATCATGCCTACTCCTGCAATAAGTCCATATTTTTTTCCGAATGTGTTGTCTTTCATTAATAAGAGTTTCTACGCCATCGGTGGATTTTTCTTCAGAATAGCTGAAAGGATCAAATCAATAATACACCAAATAACTATACCGGATACGGTCCCAAAAATAGCTAAAGTTAAGGGATTAGAAAAGAGATCGACCATCCAACTCATACCATCTATCTGTTCTTCGCTCATTCCTTGTGCTTCCCATTGCTCAACCATTGTTGAAGCTGTCAATTCTCCAATTTCAGGAGCAATAAAGCTCATAAAGACAAAGGTCCAGACTGCTGTAATCAAAGCATATACAAGAATGGACCAAAAACCAGTGGAAAAAGCTTTTCCGAAGGTAATGTATCCGCCAAGTGCTTTTTTGGCCTGTTGGATCGGTAGCACCACCATGGCAATTCCGATACCGAAGGAGATTACGCCGCTGATCAAGCCGGTAGTCGTACTGGCATTGGTTGGGTCCGCCCAGCCTAATAAATAGGTCACCAGACCGAAAACAATAGCTGCTAAAGCCCAGAAAAGTCCGTATCGAGTCCCAATATCACGGGAAGAGACAGATGATGGATCATAGTAGATTTGGTTTTCATCGAGTGGATTCATATTTGGTTCTGTTTTGAAAGTGAATAATCAATTAAGTCTAACACTGATCCTTCATTTGATCAGCGGAATCAGCCGGGCTGCATAAGCAGGCAGGCAGAGATCAGCGAATAATAATATCACTAAGGCTAAAGTCAGATTCAAAAGAAACGGGTGAAAAAGCGGTAACAGATTGTATACCGCATTCGAAGTGCAATGTAAATGAATGCCTTACATTGACCTGCAACCTGTTCAGATAAGGCTGGATCATAGATTTTGATTAGTGATTTTGCTTGATCTGTCAAACCGCATATTTTCGGTAATGACATTCCTAAGATGGGATATATTCCGCAGAAAATGAAATTTTGCTCGGTGTATACCGTATTAATTTCGACGAACGATCCCTTTATGAACGACTCCCAGAACCTTCCCTTTGAATGTTTTACCAGTAAAAGGGGAGTTAGCAGATTTACTCTGAATATCTTTTCGGTTGTAGGTCCAGGAGGCATTAGGATCAAAAATAGTAATGTTCGCCGGCGCTCCTTCCACAATCTCCGGAATTTGGAGGTTTAGTACTTTACGAGGGTTTTGGCTCAGTAGTGTAATCAGGTTTTCTACTGAAAAACCATCATCCACCAGGTAGGTATTTAAAAGGGCAAAAGTAGTCTCCAAACCAATCACCCCAAAATCAGCATAAAAGAATTCTAAATCTTTAGCCTCCGTATCCAGCGGGGTATGATTGGAGGTAATAATATCTATTGTTCCGGATTTGACGGCACGACGCAAAGCACGAATGTCTTCTTTATCCCTAAGTGGTGGCAGCACTTTATAATTTACATCAAAGTTTTCTACTGCAGACGCATCGAATATCAAGTTTAAAGCAGGCACCGAAGCACTAATTCCAATTTTTTTTGATTTGGCCTGTTTTACCAATTCCACTGATCGGGCGGAAGAAATATTGAGTATATGCAATCGACTTTGTGTATATTCTACCAGGTACAAATCTCTTTGCACCATCAGCTCCTCCGCAATCGATGGTAGCCCCTTCATGCCCAGCGAGGTACTGATCATTCCTTCGTGCAACTGACCGTTCCCGGCAATATGCTTGTCGCTGGGGTGATTTAAAACAAGACCGTCAAATGCCTTGACATATTGCAAGGCTCTCATCATCATGCCACTGTCCTGAATAGTGTTTTGACCATCAGAGAAAGCAACAGCTCCTGCGTGGTGCATATCGTATATCTCTGTTATATCTTTCCCTGCACAGTCTTCAGAAACTGCTCCGATTGGCAAAAAATCAACCACGGTTCCAGCCGTGTTTTTTAGAATATAATTTACAGCTGCTTTATTATGGACGCTTGGATTCGTGTTAGGCAAAACAACAACGGCAGTATACCCACCAGCAGCCGCTGCTGCGGTTGCACTCTGTAGGTCTTCCCGATGCTCAAAACCAGGATCGCCGATATTGGTACCAATATCCATCCACCCAATTGAAATACACGCTCCGGCAATATCCCAAACCTCTGCATCCTTGGGAGCATCGATTTTAGCTTTGATGGACTGAATCACACCGTCTTGAATCAACAAATCCCGTCGCTTCCCATTTAGCTTGGAATTGACGTCGACTATAGTTGCATTTTTAATTAACAGCATGCTTTAGAAGGGTTTGAAGTTTGTGCAGTGCAAAGGAATAAAAATCAATACTAAAATTAAAATAATTGAGCCTAAGTGATAGATAAAAATCAGGAATAAGTGCTTTTATTTTAAGATTGAGTAAAGTGTTGACTTTTTCTTTCAATTTTGAGAACTGTGTAGCCGAAGGCGAAACAGACGACAACTTCGAAGAAACCTGTTAAAGCAAGTTTGTAACTTGCGTTAACCAGCGCCTAACGTACCGTACTACCCCCTCTATTATTCTCAATCACCTGTCCGTCAACATTCTGATATACTTCGGTCCCTGCCTTCCGAATAAGTAATTCATCCACATAAATTTTCCCTTCTCCTATGTGCTGATTTCGGCTTAATAGTCTAATTCTCGTATCTGGTCTTTGCATCCGAATCGGAAACTCGGATAACATCCAATCGCCATCAATCGCCTGAAAAGTCTTGTATAACTCAAATCTTCGTTGTTGTAATACAAAACCACTACCTGGCTGATATTCCTCAAATACCAATTGCGTCCGGGCATGTAAATCCTTCCGGGCATAAAACCAAAGACTAAGCAAATAGTCCTGATCCGTTGCCTGAAATGGTAAATGTCCATCATAAATTACCTGTTCCGGGTAGCCCTGAATCATAAAAGCTCCTTCTCCTCGATATTTTTTCGTCGCAGTATATTCATCAAAAGAGGTGTAAGCAAAACTGCGTAAGCTGTCTGTCGATTCAATCGTATCATAGTTAAACAGGCGAGCGGTCTCATAATTACTTTTTCTTCGCTGAGCTGCATCGGCGATTTTCCTACGGAAGGCTTCGATGGATAATCGGAGCACATGGATCTTATCGTTTTCATAAATCGTCGGTAAGCCTTCCAACAAATTGACATACTGCCCTTCTACTCCCTGATAAGCTTGTTTATAGATATAGACCAGAAAGTCTTTTTGGTTAGGTAAGTCATTTAGGATTGTCGGGTCTCCATAGGGTTCTCCCAAAAGCGCTAATTGATTAACAATATGCCCCGGCGATGTTCTTCCCATAAAACTTGCGTTGATAGGCAAGCCGGTCTGGACAGATAACCAAAGTGGAAAATGTACATTTTTAGCCCGGGGACTAATCCAAATATTCTCTGATCCAATATGAAAGAAAGGCACCGCAAGAATGGCCTGATACTCGTCCAACTGTAAACTATCAATCCAGAGATTATCAATGCCTTGCATATCCGCTCGTTGCTCCGGATGAGGTTCCAGTTTCATATCTACTTTCTGAAAAAAGAAAACTAATCCTTCAGTTAAAAGTACCCCAAGAAGAATGGTATATGCAACAGCTCGCCAACCTTGCTTACGAATTCGTTGAACCTGATAATACAAAGCATAAAATGCGATGATATTAAACACATAAAAAAAGGCCCAGGCAAAACGGCCAATACTCCGAAACTGGCCAATCGGCCCTAATTTAAATCGCCAGTCTTCTAAAGCCGGAATAATAAAAGGGATTCCAAATGAAAATATCAGCATCACAAAAACTGCCCAGAAGGAAGACTTCAGAAAGAAGCGTTGTGTTTCCGGTTGAATCGTATGATACTCTTCTCGGAGGATACGATACCGTATCTTTTGGATAATTTCTTTGATAAAAAACAAGACCGGGATCAATCCAATATAAGCCATTCCCTCCCGATCAAAAGTGCGAATCGGTGTGATATATTTACTAATCAAATTACCAAGTTGAAAATCAATCGGCAGGAATACACTTTCCCAGTATGCCCGATAAGCAAAAAAACCATAAGGTCGAGTTGGCCGATCGACGATCTGGTCGTCTAAAAACCATTGTAATAACAAAAATGGCAGTGCCACTTGTATCAACAAATGTACTCCGTTGACGAACGCCGCTCTGCGGCTAAAGGCAAAGAGTGTTTTAAAAAACAAGAGTGCCAAGACAAAACCTCCGCCCAAAGCAAAGAGATAGAAATGTAATTGCCCGGCAATGAATAAGGCTAAAGCTATTAAAAAGCTATAGGTCCAGCGCTTTTGCTGATGAAATAAGGCACTGAGCCAAAAGACCAATGGAATGACAAAAGGATGAGCCAAACCGTAGTGGGCGGCGAGGCGTAACAATTGTGGGCTCAGGAGGCAAATCCCCAAGGCGGCTAGCGAAGCGTACCACACGGGCAGTTTCATGGTACGTAGACTCAGGAATAAAAAAACAGCACAGAGAATAACAGACAGCAGGAGCATAATATTCAAAGCCGCTCCACTATAATCTGAAATATCGACAATATTCTTACTAATGAATTTGACGGTATTAGCGACCAAGGGTAAGTTATCTGTAAAGGCGGTAGGATCGCCGTAAGGATAATTCATCCCTTCATAATGTCCATAAGTACTATCGTGTTTGACATGATAATATAATGCCGCATAGCTCCGAAAGCCATCGTAGGTGTCTTCAATGACCCAATCATTCGGTGCGGTAAACAACCGGGGTTCTCTTACCATTAGCACCGCAACGATGCCTAGCAAGGTCAATAATAAACCACCAAAAGTTGTTTTGAAAAACCGCATGAATCGTAATTATTCCGGCGCGAAAATAGGGAAAAATAATAAAGCAGTGTAATAGGATAGCAGTGGGACAGTGTAGCAGTGTAGCATGGGGGTGTAAGAATTAGTTTGAATTTTTCCTTTTTCCCTTTAGCTCTTGTTTACACTCTCCAAAACCGCAATAATAAAGCTTCTATCCCAAGAAAGATCAATGCTAGAATAACACACCAGCGCCAAAGCGGTATCCCCTGACTACGTTCACCAATGATCGGAGTCAGACTTGCAGCTGCGGTGTTATCGATGATACTAAATGAAGTATTCAAGTCGGCAAGGTCTGTCGGATTATAATAGCCTAACTCGGATTCCTGACGATTGAAGTTAAAGCCATATTTGGCCAGGTTTTGTTCTGCATCAAGGAATAGGTCGTAAAATCCGGCTTCTTTGATTTGTCCGTTAATTCCAAGTAGCACCTTTTGGCCAATAATTCGTTGCTCCGGAATAAATTCCTCTGCCCTACCCTTCATTTTGTAAACCAACTCGGCACTAGTCACTCGATTATCAGCTTCAATCAGCTCATCCTGTCCAATTGTATAGGCGATTTTGCTTTCTTTCGCAGTAGAAATCGCCATTTTGTATAGCATCGGAATAAAAATATCTCCATTACGAACCAAGTCGTTGTATTCACTATCTAAAGGTGAAGTCGCCAGATATAAATGTCCCTGGCCTCGAGCATACTTCGCTATAAAAATAGAGCCATCCCGATAACGTAAAATAGGTTCCTCCTTGCGGCTCGCGTAGCGAGTCAAGCCGAAGTTACCTTGCGTAACCGGGAGCCTAATGTTGGAGTTCGCATTTTCAAATACATCTTTGAAAATAAATTCTTCAGTATTGATGTTGGAAACTTTTCGTTCCTGTTTTTCAAATGCTTGTAGTTCATTTGCGGGGAAGGTGCTCAAATAACTCCGGTAAGAATCAAGGTTAGCATTTGCGCCTGGAAAGGTTAGTACATTTCCTCCGTTAAAGACATATTGATTCAACTCTGAGGATAAACCCGTACTGACACTATTGAGTCCATTCAGTACAATCAGGTTATAATCCGGAAAGCTGGAATAATTAATATTTTGACTGGACTGGTTGGTAATTTTAAAGTAATTGATCCCTTCGAAAGAAGCATTCAGGTATTTATTCGCATTGGTCTCATTGATAACCAGGATATTAATTTCTTCATCTACATTAAAGGTGAAGTAATATTTATCATCAAACTGGACAGGATAATCGGTAATATTCAATTCTGCTTCGTGCCAGCCTGTTCTTTGAATCGTCATGTTAATCGTATCGGTGACGGTTGCACCAGCAGGGATACTTAATGTTCCGATTGGTTTAGTTTGTCCTTCGTGACGTAAACTCAGGCGAATATTCTCTGCATCCTGACTGCTGTAGTTTTTGAGTTGGATAACTAGTGTATTCGTTTGATTGATCATTTGAACCGGAGCATCAAACCAGGCTGAATCCAAGCTAATATTTTGTTCCTGTACAGATTGAAGCGGAATCAGGTTTACATCCAAAGTAGAATCCCGAAAACTTCCAAAGTCCGTCACGTTACGCTGAAAGTCAGAAATGATGTACGAATTTTTGTTTTCCGCGTTTTGCGCATTTTCTGAGCGGTTAATCGCTTGCAGCTGTCGCTCCAGAATTTGGCTCATTTTCTTAACAGAAGGCGATACTTTTACCTCATCAATAAAGTTTAAAGCATCTTCCCGGCTCACCATAAACTGATGGCGTCCTTCAAAATCATTAGTTAAGATCTGAAAGCGATCTTCTGGTTGGTAAGCCTCGACTATTTCTCGTGCCCGTTGCTTCGCTTTCTCTACTAAAGGAACGTCTTCACTTAGCGCACTCATGCTAAAAGAATTATCGATAAATATGCTGACTCGTTTTTCTCCTTTCTTAATGTCTGCATCCTGTCGAATGAATGGTTGTGCAAAAGCAAAAACCAAAAATGCTAAAGCAAGTAGTCGCGCCAATAATACTAAGAAATTTCTTAGTTTACGACGTGCACTAGTCTCTTCCTTCACCTCCTTCAGGAAGCGAACATTCGTAAAGTATACTTTCTTAAATCGTCGGAAATAAAACAAATGAATGATCACCGGAATCGCCAGTGCCAACAACGCCCACAAAAACCCGGGACTCAAAAATTCCATATTCGAATCGGTTTTCTTT
>JAHDHW010000092.1:13213-21253 GCA_020631105.1 Saprospiraceae bacterium
AAATTGATCATTAAGGAATCAGTAGAGCACTTCTAAGTCCATAATCGCCGCAATTCTGCTCCTTTTACCTATTATTCTACGAAATTACACTTACAATGTTGTATTCCAATAAATAATAAAAAGATTTAGTAAAAGGCTTAAAATCTTTGATCTGAGGTAGAGCAATTTATCCTGATGATATTCTTAATACTAAAAGAACCCTGTTTGAGTTAAAAAGCTTCAAACAGGGTTCTCCTAAAATATGCTGCCCGGATCTTTAATCCGTGACCGTAACATCTCCCTTATACATAATAGTCTCTCCATCAATGAATTCAATCTCTGCAAAGTAGATATAAACCGCAGGGTTTGCTAATTCTCCATCAATGCGGCCATCCCAACCAAAACTTGGGTCATTTGGCATCGCGTCACTCACCTCGAATACTTTGCCTCCCCAACGATTGAAGATTTGGAAATTTGTAATTCGGGAGACTTGCCCTTCTTTCGAAAAAATATGAAAGGCATCATTCATTCCATCTACATTTGGAGAAAAAGCATTAGGGATAAATATTCTTCTGGTCTTATCAACCCGAACCAGAATTTCAGCCGAAGCCGGACAGCCATTTTCATCCATGACGGTTATCCCGTATAGCGTTGTATTGAATGGAGAAGCAGTAGGTTCCCAGCAATCTACACAGTCCAGATCATCCTCCGGTGTCCAGCGAATTGTACTTATGGAGGACCAGGGAATATTAATAGATGGTTGAATCGTATAGCTTTCACCAAGATCAATCGTTACCTCTGGCTCAACATCAACGATCACCTGGTACGGAGCAGGTATATAAGTAACACTGTCATAAACACAGCCCTCAATATCCTGGACCTGAAGATCAAAGTTTCCGGGCTGTAACTCAGCGAAAAAGCTTTCATTAAAAAAGGTCTCCCCACCATCGATTGAAAAAACATAAGGGCCTTCCCCTCCATACACCGCCGGAATAGAAATGCTTCCTTCCTCTCCAAAGCATTGAGGCTCCGAAATTAAGATATCCATTGCATAGGGTACATCTGTATCTTCGGATACTAATACATCCGCAAAGTCCGTACAGCCATTACTTAGATCAATAACCTGGAGAGTGTAAGTCCCGGCAGTCGAAACCTCGGGACTCAAACCGTTCGCTCCAGTTTCAATCACTCCATCATCAGTGAGCCACTGATAATTATAATCATTCCCGATAGAAGATGAAGATCCATCAAGTGGTACCATCTCATCGTTACAACCTAATTCGGTCGGCAACCCGGCATCGGCAATGGGTGCTTCTCGGTCTTCCATCACAAGGACGGAATCCTGAGACTCACATTGGTTCGATGTATTAAAAATAGTCAGTGTATAGACACCGGGTTGGTCGACCGTAGGGTCAAGTGTGTTTGTGTCGGCGACGAAGTTTCCGTCACCGGTCGTCCATAGTATTGTATAGTTTGTCCCGAAGGAAGAATTACTCGCTGGGAGTGTAACGGTTGAATCTGTACAAGTCAGGAGTTCAGGCGTATTGATATTTACAGTCGGCAATTCAAAATCTGCGGTGATATCTAATTGTGCGGTATCGATACAACCATTCAATATATTAGTTACAGTTAAGATATAAGTTCCTCCAGCGTCAACCTCAGGATTTACATCATTCGGATCTCCAAGGATATTTCCGCCCTGTGTTGTCCAACTGAAATCCAACTGGCCATTAGGCATGGAGAACAATCCATCTAGTGTAGTGATTCGGTTAGCGCAATTTAATTCAGATGCCCCCACGGTATTAATTACAGCATTTGGCGCAAGGGTATCAATATTGACTTGTACTTCATCTGTGATTGTACATCCGGTATTGACGTTCGTTACCTGTAATTGATAAATACCTGGCTGGTCAATCGTAGGTGCGTAAGAATTAGCATTCGCCACAATATTTCCATTGTTTGTGGTCCAAAGCGGACTATAAATATTATTCGCTGATCCTTCGCCACTTAGATCCACGGCGGTCACTGAGCATGTTAAGAGTGTATCCGGGCCTGCTTCTGCAGTTGGAACATTCGGATCAAGACCTACGGAGATGATTTGGCTCATTCCACAGCCATTGGCATCAGTAAAGGTCAGTGCATATACCCCGGTGCCTAAATCCGTAGGATTGGGCAGGGGCGCAGCCCCGTTATCCCAGGAATAAGTATAAGGTCCTAAACCTCCGCTGACAGTTACATTGATACTTCCGTCTGCTGCTTCCGGGCAGGTCTCATCCGTAGTTGTATAATCCAGATCAAAAACCGTTTGCGCAACGGTCCCTGCTCCCTGGACACTTCCATCGCAATTATAAGCAGAAACGGATTCGAGTTGATAAGTCCCCAACGTCGTCGCGTTCAGGGTAAATGGATTATCCGTTATTCCTGTGATTGGAGGCTGATTAACATTGTCAATACTATATACAATTTCCCATGGGCCAACTCCCGTAAAATCAATGACCAGCTCTGCGTCCGGACTTTCAAAGCATACCAATTCATATCCACTAATCGATGCAGTCGGAACCGGGACCACACTGACGTCAGTTGTGGCACTGGCTACATTCCCACAGATATCGCTAACATTAAGCGTATAACTGGTATTTGTATTTGCAAAAACATCAATACTCGGGGTAGTTGCACCATTGCTCCATTGATAAGTCAAGGTCCCTACTCCACCAGATATCAAAGGTGCGATTGTCAAAGTAGAAGGATCGCAGAAAAACGCATCCTGAGTAACGATATCTATCTCTGCACCATCATCAATATAAAGCGTGACAAATGGTTGATCGCAAGAGCAAGGAGCCTCTAGTTCAAGTATAATACTTTCTGCCCCTTCAACGAGTGCGTCAGAGAAAACATCGACTGGTAATAAGTAAGTCGAATCACCCGCTGGAATCGTAATTGAATTGGGTAGAAAAGCATAATCTACACCTGCAGTTGCAGTACTAGCATTTGAAATGGTATAATTCACCGTCATTGCTTCGCTCAGGTCGTCACTCTCTCGTTCAAATACGAAATAACTATCCAGACAATCTTCGTAAGCTATGTTCGCCGCATCTGCTCCGCCTGGAGCATCTGTACTAACAGAAGCGGCCTGCCCGGCAGAGAAACTATTTGCCCGCAAGAAAACTGCAGAGTCAAAATACGAGTCCGTTACATCAGCGATTATTAATTTAATGTGATAAGTTTCGCAAGCTTGAACATTAGCCATTGCAGTCATAGCGGAAGTATAGCCATCATACTCTAAATCCATGATAGCAAAACCATCGACACTGGTCGGATAACCTGCGCAATCTAAAAAAGCAGGCATCGTCCCATGATGATCAGCAGGGATATTATTAACATAATATGCAGGGTTATTTAGATGGTTTACAGAATTAATAGAGGTATAATTTGTGGTACCTGGGATGAGCGCAATGTTTTCTGCACCATTGGTAAAAGGACCATTGATTCCCGGGCCACTAATAAAAAATCCGAAAGCATCATTAAAACTGCTCGTTGCATACTCACAATATTCTTCAGATGCTAAGACGAAGTCAAAAGAAACCTGATCTGTTGTCGGTGTAAAATCAAATTCAATTGAGGTCACATCGTAAATAATCGAAGATCCGATCATCTCTGTCAGATCCGGGTCTCCTACATAATTAAAGAAGCTATTTCCGGTATTATAAATATCATTTGGCCCGACTGCATTTAGGACACTTCCCGTAGAGAGGATAATGCCTTCTTCTAAATTAATAGAACTCTGCCCTCCAGAAAAATATCCCTGGCTAAGGTTATGGCCGGAGGACGTAATACTACTATCATCCACATCAAAACAATCGCCCCCGATGAATACATCCTGAATAAGTTCTGTTGCAGTATAGTTCTGATCGGTGGAAATACCCATCGGGTTTCGGGGCGATGTATTTTGTGGGCAAGAAGTACAGCCAATTGAAAATCGAATATCAATTGCATCTACACATTCTTTTCCTAAGTGAATGAGCTGTTGCGTTTGACTGGCTACAAATGTCAGCACGACCTTGGGACCATCTGTAGCCTCCATAAACATGGGCAGACAATCCTTCTGGTCGCCACTGACAAAAATTGTATAGGTTTGTCCGGGCAGTAGCTGGTTGAGCTCAACAACTGAAGTATCATTGGATAAAGTAAAGTAATGTCGACTAGGGCCGTCTTCGACGGTTACGTTAAAATTCGGATTGGTAGCTAGCAAGGTTTGGAGTCCAATAAAGAACAACAAGCAAAGCATCAAAGTCGCCTTTTCGTTGCGCATGAGTAATGGGAATTAAAATCGATTTTTAGTAAATAAGGTCGAAAGGCTAAGGGATCACTATTTGTACACAATAGCAAACTACTCTGTACAAAGCAATCTATAGCTCTGACGAACAATGATAATCGTTAATTCGTGGGATTATAATAGTGTGTAGGGAGTTAACGCCCTAAATGGAACGTACACAATAATTGTAAGGAAACAGCTGATATAAATATCTGTCACCAGGAATGGTGCTCTGTGACTGGATTGAAGGGAAAAATATTCATCTCAAATTAAGCGGTTCTTCAATCTATCGTCTATAAAGTGTGTGGTGAACCAAATGTATTGAATTATTTCGAAATTGCCCTTGTTTTAGGTGTTTTTTTTGAATTCCATAACATAATCTGTTGAAAAGCACGTCATTTGTGTCGTTAGTCGATTTTGATTTTTTGAGAATGTTAATTTTCGATACATTAGCGAAATTGAACAATTCACATTACATGCTTTTCTTACAACTCAACATTAATCATATGAGAAACCTCATTCTGTATAGCATTCTGCTATCATTTGCTACCCTGTTAACTGCACAAGATATTAACCTGGATCACCTCAAAGAAGGGATGCCTATCCGAAGTATTGGCCCCGCGGGTATGTCTGGAAGGGTGACCGCCATAGACGTAAACCTCACTAATGACCAACATATCTTCGTAGGTACAGCCTCCGGAGGAGTGTGGAAATCTGAAAGTGGCGGGATTCGCTGGGAACCTATTTTTGATGATGCACCACTCCAGGCAGTGGGTTCCATCAAAATTAATCAACAAAATCCAAGTGAAATTTGGGTAGGTACCGGAGAAGGAAATCCTCGTAACTCTATGAATACAGGGGAAGGCATCTTCAAGAGTATTGATGGTGGCAAAACCTGGAAATCGATGGGACTTGAAAAAACACGCGTAATCCATCGAATCATTATTCACCGTGATAATCCGAATATTGTTTATGCTGGTGCTACCGGTTCGCCCTGGGGTAAAAGTGAAGACCGAGGCGTCTATCGAACAAAAGACGGCGGGAAAACCTGGGAAAAAATATTATACGTCAATGACCAGACTGGCGTTGCTGACATGGTCGTGGATCCAAGTAATCCTAATAAAATAATCGTTGCCATGTGGGAACATGGACGTACACCGGACTTCTTCAATTCTGGAGGAAAAGGTTCTGCAATCTATGTAACTTTTGATGGAGGGGATAATTGGAAAAAGATTACCAATAAGGACGGTATGCCGAAAGGGATTCTTGGTCGTATTGGTTTAGCTATCGCACCTTCTCAACCAAATATAGTCTACGCTCTAATTGAAGCAAAAGAAAATGGTTTGTACAAATCAACGGATGGTGGATTGAAATGGTCTTTAGTTTCTAAAAAGAATATTGGAAATCGACCGTTCTATTATTCTGAGATTTATGTTGACCCCAAAAATGAAAATCGAATCTGGAACCTTTGGAGCTATGTCTCTAAATCCGAAGACGGAGGTAAAACCTTCAAAACGATTTTAGATTATGGCAAAGGGGTGCACCCTGACCACCATGCCTTTTGGATACATCCGGAAAATCCGGATTATATCATGAATGGTAATGACGGAGGAATGAACATCTCCCGGGATCGTGGTGCTAACTGGGATTTCATTGATAATATTCCAGTAGCTCAATTCTATCATATCAATTATGACATGGACATCCCATATAATGTTGCCGGTGGGATGCAGGATAATGGATCATGGGTTGGTCCTGCCTACGTTTGGAAAAGTGGAGGTATTCGTAATGGAGACTGGCAGGAAGTATTATTCGGAGATGGTTTTGATGTTGTCATTAATAAAGATGATACCCGCTATGGTTGGGGAATGTCACAAGGAGGAAATATTGCTTACTTTGATAAAGTAACCGGAAAGACACAATTCGTCAAACCATTTCATCCCGAAGGAGAGAAATTGCGATTCAACTGGAATGCAGCACTGGCCCAAAATCCATTTAACAATTCTGGAATTTATTACGGTAGTCAATATGTCCACAAAAGTGATGACCAAGGACAGAGCTGGACGATAATTTCACCTGATCTGACTACCAATGACACTTCAAAACAAAAGCAAGACATTAGTGGTGGATTGACCATTGATGCTACCAATGCAGAAAACTATACGACTATCGTTTCTATCGCACCAAGTCCTCACGATGCAGATGTAATCTGGGTAGGTACGGATGATGGCAACCTACAACTCACCAAAGATGGTGGTAAAAACTGGACAAACCTGGCAAGTAAGTTACCGGGCTATGCAAAAGGGAGCTGGATTCCACAGATCGAAGTCTCTCCACATAATAAAGGTGAAGTATTCGTGGTAGTTAATGATTATCGACGTAACAATTATCAACCTTACCTTTATCATACAAATGACTTTGGAGCAACATGGACCAGACTAGTTGATGGCAATAAAGTAAAAGGTCATACGCATTCCATTGTACAAGACTTAGAAGAACCTAATCTTTTATTCCTAGGTACAGATTATGGGCTTTACTTTTCAATTAATAAAGGAGCCAAGTGGCACAAATGGAAAGGCTTTCCATCTACTCCGACCATTGACTTAAAGATTCACCCAAGAGAGCATGATTTAATCATCGGAACTTTTGGTCGTGCTGCTTGGATAATGGATGATATTCGTCCACTAAGGGAGATTGCTAAAACCAAAGGTAAAGTACTTGAGAAAGATTTCGCTTTATTCGCTGGTTCTGACGCTTACCTGGCTGAATATGCTTCCGTAGATGGTATTCGATTTACGGCGGATGGCGATTTCATTGGCCAAAACAAGTCCTACGGTGCAAAGATTGGGATGTGGGTAAAACCTAAGAAAAAGGATAAAAAGAAAGCAAAGCCTGAGCAGGAAGATAAGAAGAAAAAGAAAGGCAAAAAGAAAAAGGACGGAGATGACGGAGCAGAAAAAATGGAAGAGAAAAAGAAAAAAGGTGGAAAAAAAGTATTCATCGTAGTGTATGACAACCAAGGCGATACCATTCGCGATTATTCAATGAAACCAGATACTGCGCTGAGTAAAATCCGCTGGAGCCTTAACCGAAATGGTGTACGTTTTCCTTCACACCGCAATCCTCGTCCGGATGCCGGAACGCCAAGTGGTGGCTCTGTACTTCCTGGGACGTACAAAATGGTGGCAACTTATGGTGACTTTAAGGACTCTGTCATGATCAATGTATTGGCAGACCCAAGATTAAATACTTCAATGTCGGATATGCGTGCACAGCAAGCAGCAGCAGATGATTTCTATGCCATGGTTAAAAAAGCCACTGAAGCATTTAATCAATTAAAGGAAGCCAAGAAAACAATTAAACTGGTCAACGATCAAATGGTAAATGCGCCTGATAGTACTAAGACTTCTATTAAAAAACTTGGAAAGTCTATGCAGGATAGTATTACCACTTTGCAGAATCTTTTTACAGATCAACCAGATCTAAAAGGTATCCAGCGAAATCCTAATACTTTAAACGGACACTTATTTACGGCAAGTCGATATATCAGAGCTTCTGATGGAGCTCCGAATCAAATGGCACAATTCGCTATCAAGAAAGCTGAAAAAGAAGCGACTGAGGTAATCGCAAAAGTAAATACATTTTTTGCTAAAGACTGGAAAGATTATCGCGCTGAAGTGGAAGCAGCCCAAAGTCCTTTGTTTAAGGATTATACTCCGGTGGAGTTGAGAGAGTAACAAGGGAACAGA
>JAHDHW010000301.1 GCA_020631105.1 Saprospiraceae bacterium
ATGACTCATGACTCATGAAAAAAATACAAATCATGGAAGCATATAAAACAAACTTTAAGCATCTTGTTGACCTTCAATCCAAGATTGATCAGGAGATAGGTCTTAGTCCCTGGCACAAAATCACCCAGGAAGATATTAATACTTTTGCTCAGGTTACAGGCGATGATCAATGGATCCATACTGATCCGGAACGATCACAAAAAGAATCTCCTTACGGAGTCACCATTGCGCATGGATTTATGGTCCTGTCCTTGGCTTCTAAATTTGCTTATGAGACCTATTC
This sequence comes from Saprospiraceae bacterium, assembly GCA_020631105.1. GTDB lineage: Bacteria > Bacteroidota > Bacteroidia > Chitinophagales > Saprospiraceae > JAHDHW01. The sequence goes on from JAHDHW010000301.1 coordinate 284, forward strand.
TATCGACGACGTGAAGATGGGAATCAACTACGGTTTGGACCGGGTTCGTTTTCCGAATGCCACTCAAGTGAATGCAAATATTCGTGGACGTGTTTTACTTATGGAATATAAAGAAATCCCAGGTGGTGCGCAGTTTAAGGTTCAGATGACTTTTGAATTAGAAGGACAGGAAAAACCCGCTTGCGTGGCAGAATTCATTGCTCGATGTTATGTCTGATTCACTAAAAAATATTTAATCTTTTACATATGGCTCAAAAAGTTCGACCAGGAGAAGAACTCCAAATAGAGAATATCAAACAGTTTCTTCATGCAAATAACCTCATTGAAAGTACGGACGGCGATGTTGAGGTGACACAGTTTTCTAACGGCTTCTCTAACCTCACTTATTTGTTGGAGTTGGGAGAAAATTCCTTCGTACTTCGAAGACCACCTGCCGGTGCTATCAAGCGAGGCCATGATATGAGCAGAGAATATAAAGTACTTTCTCAATTGCATAAGGCTTTTCCTAAAGCACCAAAAGCTTTAGCATATACCGAAGATACTGCCATCACCGGTGCCTCTTTCTACATTATGGAAAAAGTAGAAGGCATCATCATAACCACTAAAGAAGCCAAGAAAAGAAATATTCCCGCACAGGATTTTCCGCTTATTGCAAGCAGTTGGTTGGATACTTTTGTAGAGTTACATAATGTGGATTACCAGGCTGTCGGACTAGGAGATCTCGGACGTCCTGAGGGATATGTAGAACGACAGGTTGCTAATTGGAGCAAACAATACCTAAAAGCCGCAACGGAAGAAATTCCGGCAGCACAACAAGTCATGCAATGGTTGGCCGATAATCAACCCAAAGAATATAACTACAGCCTGATCCATAATGATTATAAATATGACAATATCGTTTTTAAGGATGACACCTGGAAAGAAGTCCGCGCGGTACTGGACTGGGAAATGTGCACCTTAGGAGATCCACTTATGGACTTAGGGACTTCCATTGCTTATTGGTCGATGCCCACGGATCATCCTATGATCCTACAGGGATGGCCTAGCCCTACGGCCTTAGAAGGTAACCCCGGGCGCCTGGATTTAGTAGAAAGCTATGCCAGGAAATCGGGCCGTCCGGTTGATAACCTGGTTTTTTATTATGCCTTCGGCTTGTTCAAGATTGCGGTAATTGTACAGCAAATATACTATCGATATAGCAAGGGATTAACGACTGATCCACGCTTTGCCAACTTAAATGAAGCAACCAAATTATTTTGCTTAATGGCCGGTCAGTCCATCAAAAAACAACGAATCGAAGGACTCTTTTAGTCACTCGAGAGACAATCATTGGATAACAAAGTCTATTTTTCAAAGCCAATGTGACCTAGGTCACAAACAAATCAACTTTAGTACTTTAAATTTGTTAGAGACTAGGCGTAAAAACTGTATTGAATTAAACATCATTTGAGTAAATAAGGCTTAGAAACAGATGCAAAAGTATATCGACATTTTTATCAATGGCTATACCGGCTATGCCAATTATCTTTGGCAGGAGATCACCAATCCGTCCTGGCACAGCTATTTTTACTGGTTGATTATCGTTAGTCTTTTCTTCTTTGCATTAGAAGTCATCTTACCCTGGCGAAAGAAACAGCCAATTATCCGAAAGGATTTCTGGATGGATGCTTTCTACATGTTCTTCAACTTCTTTTTATTCTCTTTGATTATCTATAACGCAGCATCAGATGTCATTGTCAATTTATTTAATGACGGGATCTATAGTATCAGCGGTGTTAACCTCAAGAATATAAATCCAATGTATCAGTGGCCTTTCTGGGCTGTCCTTTTGGTTGGAATGATCATTCGGGACTTTGTACAGTGGTGGACGCACAGACTATTACATCGGGTGCCCTTTTTGTGGGAGTATCATAAGGTGCATCATTCGGTGGAACAAATGGGCTTTGCCGCTCAGTTGCGCTATCATTGGGTAGAAAATATCGTTTATCGAACGATCGAATATATTCCATTAGCATTATTGGGGATTGGATTATATGACTTCTTTGTTATTCACATTTTTGCTTTGGCCTGGGGGCACTTTAATCATGCAAATATTACCGTAAGTGGACGAGTGACTGGTGGCGTAATCGGCGGCCTCTTAGGGATTATCATTGCTAATGGCCTGTTAGATGTACATCTGGTCAACGATCCGACTTTGCTCCTGCAAATAATAATTATTCTAGGAGCTATCGGACTGGGATCACTCATCCTTGGGCCGATGATGCGGATGATGTTTAATAGTCCGGAGATGCATATCTGGCATCATGCTTATGATCTACCGGAGGAGCGCAAGTATGGCGTTAACTTTGGATTGACGCTGGCCGTTTGGGATTATATTTTCGGAACAGCTTATATACCCAAAGATGGAAGAGATATCCGATTAGGATTTCCAGGAGTAGAGACTTTTCCCGAAAATTTTGTAGGGCAGGTAACACATGGTTTTGCTAATTCAAAATCTGATACTACTTAAGAAGGCGCAACCTCTTCTACTCAACTCCATGCTAAATAAATATACTTTCATTTAATCATTAATGGATTCGTTAGCTAAAGTGATCCCCATTAATCGAAACAGAGAACTATGCAAATAATAGAATTTTTATCACAACCCTGGCACTGGTCCGTTTCTGGATTTATGATCGCCGTAGTTATGTTTTTACTAATCTACCTGGGCCAGAAGTTTGGAGTATCCTCTTCTTTTCAAGCAATGTGCTCCATTGGAGGTGCCGGAAAGTTTTTCGATTATTTCGATTATGACTGGAAGAAGCAGGACTGGCTGTTGATGTTTGTCGTTGGCGCAATTATCGGAGGAGCAATTGGTGTAACCATTCTGGCGAGCCCTGAACCAGTACAAATATCTACTGCTACCATAGCAGATCTGGAAGCAATTGGAGTGAACTATCCTAAGGATGTTTCTGAAGGAAGAGGATTCTTACCACAAGATTTATTGAACTTCGAAATGCTGGGCACCTTAAAAGGTTTTCTGTTAATGGTCGTCGGAGGATTCCTGATTGGATTCGGGACTCGATATGGAGGAGGCTGTACCTCGGGACATGCAATTAGTGGACTGTCTAATTTTCAATTGCCATCATTAGTTGCAGTTATCGGCTTTTT
>JAHDHW010000093.1 GCA_020631105.1 Saprospiraceae bacterium
ATGGTAGGATTTAGTCTGTACCACGTTGCTGATCCAGGTTGTAATAATGGGTTTAGAAGCCCTTTAGTTTGTAATGAAAAGGCCTATACTAATGTTTATTGCCAGGGCTATTGTCAAAAAGGAATGATCTACGAACGTTTAGAGATTGCTCGTACGAGCTTTGGACAAGCAGATAATGACCAGGATGGAAAGCCGGATGCCAACGGGACCTTGAATATGGATAAAGTCAAAGCGAACCGCGTAATGGTGAGTGATACTTTTGCCATGGTGTTTGAAGGATCGATTAAAACAATAAATGCGAATAAAAAATGGTCTTATGCTTTTGCTGAAGCAGAGTTGCCTAACGGAAGTTGGTTTGAGGTAATAGGTGCTCAAGTTGAGATCTTAGATGTGTCAAGTGGTAATACTTTAAGCTGTGATAATTTGCCGATCATAGATATATTAGAAGAAAATACAAGGTATTTAAGTTTTGACTTTAGCCCTTCTGTTTTAGAAGGAAATGGTTATAGCCAGTTTGCAGGATATAATTTACAAAATGAAGATAAAGTAAAAGTTACTGCATACATAAAAGTGATAGAAAACCCAGGTGGAGTAATCGAACATCTAAAAGTAGAAACTGATTTTTATACTACCAATAATGGTAATGTAAATGAAGATAAATTTCAATGTGGTGATTGGGATGCGAATCTTTCAGTTGTTGGATATTATCATGAGACGATTAGTTCTGAAACGGTTAATGTAAACAGCTGCGAGAAAACAGTAAAGCAAACTTATAAGTTAAGCGTTGGCCCTTGTTGTAATAATTTTGACGGAGGCGATATCTTTCCTTACGAATACAGAAACTGGGCTACACTAAATCAAGTTAAGGTGGCAATGCCTGAAGGATATAATTATGTCTCTGCTAGATTTAGACAATGGCGTACTAAAGCAACCAATAGCTCAGCACTGCAATCTGCAAATATTCAACCGATTGAGATTGAAGAAAATATTCATGTTTTTGATTTATCATCCTACTATACAACTGGTGGTGGAAATATCATTCCGTCTGATGATGGATTTAAGGCACAGATTGATTTTAGAATTGCTCCTGACTGCGATATGGAAGAGGATACTAAATTACCAGTATACTGGAGTTTTACTGCGGAGGAATCTGAAACACTAAGTGGTAACCTTGTGGAGATTGAACCTGAAGAGACAGATTATGTAAAACATACCAGAGCAAAATTAGAAATCACTACAGACTTCGTTTCGCAAGAAGCTACCAGCTTATCTGCTGAGTGGGATTTAAGAATTACAGCTAAGCAGGCTGCTGCTAAAAATGCATGGTTGTATTTCGAACATGACCCCACAGAAATGAGCATTGTTGAGGTTATTGACTTGGAGACGGAAGAGGCAGTAGAGATGTCTGGTGATTTATTTAAGATTAGTGACCTTAGTAAAAATGAAAATAAAACCTATCGGCTAGTTGCCAATTATACCAACTGTAATCCATCCGAATTTAAAGTAATTTCTGGCTATAGCTGTTCTGGTTTTCCGACAAGTTATGAAGCGTATAATTGTTCAGAAGAATCTCTTACACTTTCTATTGTTCCTCAACCCGCTGAATTACAAGTGAAGTTGAATACCGGAGCGCTTGGCGGTGTTTCTTGTACAGATTCGATCACTGTAGAGGTGGAGATGCTTAGTTCAAAACTATCAGCAGTATCTGATATTTGGGTGAGCATCCAGAAGGCTGCTACTATTGAATTGATTCCTGGTAGTTTCCAGGTACAATATCCGATTGGATCAAGTTATAGCTATATCAATGATCCTACTTTTGCAGCTGGAAATTATACCCTTAATGCAAATGACTTGCATCCTGACCTTGCATCTGATGGTCTTACCGGAATTACAGATGTGACTGAAAATATCGTTCGATTGAGATTTAACATTCAATTAGATGATAACTTTCAACAAGGAGATGATATAACCGTAGTGATCGGAGGATCAGAACCCTGTGGAGAAAACTTACCGGACTTAGCGATTAAGACAGATCCAACGAACAGCTTTGAACTATTAGATGGCATTGGCCTGGATATATTTGCTAACGATTGGGGAATGGCCTGGGCCGATTATAATGGTGATGGATTCGTTGATCTATTCATAACAAACTATGATTTAGATCAGCCAAATCGATTATACCGCAATAATGGAAACGGAACGTTCACACAAGACCTCTTAGAGCCCTTTGCCAGTGATATGGCCTTGTCATTAGCTGCTACCTGGGGAGATTACGATAATGATGGAGATGTTGATTTATTTGTGACGAATAATATCGGAAGTAAGAATTTCCTTTATCGAAATAATGGTGATGGTACTTTTGTAAAAGTACTGAATGATCCAATTGTAAACTACGATGGATATTCACACGGAGCATCCTGGGGAGACTTTGATAATGACGGATTCCTGGATATGTTTATCACGGATTATTTTACAACACGTTTTAACAAGTTATACAGAAATAACGGTGACGGTACTTTTTCTGAATTACCTTCTTCCATCCCTTCACTCGAAAACAGTTCTTCTGTAGCGGGGCTTTGGGGAGATTATAATAATGATGGAAAAATTGACCTCTACGTTACGAATATCAATAATGAGAATAACAGTCTCTATAAAAACCTGGGTAACGGAATGTTTGAGAAAATTACCACAGGAGCAATTGTAAATGACGGAGGAAACTCAACCGGTGCAAGCTGGGGAGATATTGATAATGATGGCGATTTGGATCTGTTCGTTGCTAATGCCGGAGATCAGGATAATTTCTTATACCTGAATAATGGCGATGGTACTTTTAATAAATCTTTTGGAAGTCCCGTAGTAACAGACGGAGGGCATTCTCATGGTTCTGCATTCGCTGACTTTGATAATGATGGTGACCTTGATTTAGTCGTTACTAATGATGCTGGCAACGTAAACTTTGTTTATACCAATGATGGTAAAGGAAACTTCATCAAAATTGAAAACAAAATTACTCAGTTAGCTAATAATAGCTTCGGTCTGGCTTGGGCTGATATTGATAATGATCTTGATTTAGATCTTTATGTCGTCAACCACAGTGACCAGTCTAATTCTATGTTCTTAAATAACAAAGGACAGTGTCAAAGCAAAGCTTGTATCGCATTGAACGGTACCAACTCAAACTTTTGTGGAATTGGTGCAAAGATATTCGTCAAAGCAACAATTAATGGCGCTCCGGTTTGGCAAATGAGAGAAGTAACTAGTCAGAGTGGTGGAGGTATTGGTGGTCAAAACGAGATGAAAACCATCTTTGGTTTAGGAGATGCTTCCATTATTGATTCTATGAGAATTGAATGGCCTTCAGGATATACACAATATTTGACGAATGTTGCAATTGATGATTGTATGACGATCGAAGAAGATCAGGGAGGAGAGATATGTGGTGTCGTTTATATTGATCTCAATGGTAACTGTATACAAGATGATAATGAGCAGGGCTTACCTAATCAGAAGGTGATGATCGAACCGGGTGGATATGTACTAGCAACAGATGATGAAGGGGCTTACCGAGTGTTTGTTGAGCCAGGGGAGTATACCATCGTAAAAGAAGAAAATAGCCTTTGGAATCAAAACTGTGCAACGGAGTACAGTGTTTCTGTTAGCAGCTTCGATCAAACTTATTGCGGGAATGATTTTGCATTAACCCCGGTAGATAAAGTCGTTGATCTTGCTATTGAAATTACCACGACTCCTCACCGTATTGGATTTGAAAATCTGATTGCTGTGACCTATTGTAATATGGGGACGATTACGGCTAAAGATTTACAAATTGAATTAGCAGTTGGAGACGGAATGGATTTATTAGAAGCTTCCATTCCCTGGGATATTTCCAGAAGTGAAACCGCTATTTGGAATACACTGGACTCTCTTGGAGTAGGGGAATCACAAACTATATTCGTTAAAAATCAGGTGGATGCAAACCTGGCGGTTGGAACTATTATTCCGATTACTGCTCAGATACAATCCGGAGAAAATGAAATCGTACTTGCGAATAATTCCTCGGCCAGTGCCGAACCGGCAGTTGGAGCGTTTGATCCAAATGATATGTTGGTGAACCCTGAGGGTTACATTCCTGCAAATCAGGAATTGATCTATACTATTCGTTTCCAGAATGTAGGTAATTTACCAGCAAACTCTGTTCGAATTGAAGATCAGTTGCCACCAGAATTGGATTTGTCTACCTTCCAAATGGGAGTTGCGAGTCATAACTATCGCTTAGAGATTCTGGAAGATAATCGCTTAATCTGGCACTTTGATAATATCAATATTCCTGATAGTACTTCTAACGAAGTGGAAAGCCATGGTCATGTGATCTTTAAGATCAAACCAAAGATGAACCAACCGGATGGTACAAATATTCAGAATGGTGCATCTATCTTTTTTGATAATAATCCTGCGATCAGAACGAATGTAGTGATTAACACTATTGGAACAGCTCCGGAAGAGACACCTGTCGAAAAAGAATCAGCAGATGTACTTAATATTTTCCCAAATCCGACTGCAGGTTCTTCAACCGTTGAAATCCTGGATGCTAGTGGAAATGCTATTGATATTTATCGTGTACGGTTGTACTCGATTACCGGACAAAAACTTCTGGATCGAAAAGGTATTAACGCGAATCAATTTAAAATTGAACGTAAGACGTACCCTCGTGGATACTATGTGGTACGTGTCACAGATACGAATGGAAAACAATACGCCTCAAAATTAAATATGCAGTAGAAGCAACAACATAACCTATATATATTACCTAAGCGCTCAATTCATTTTGAGCGCTTTTTTTGTTTTAACTGGACCAATTTGAATGTAAGATATTTGTCACATTTAAATATGAATTAATTATGTTTAAATAAGGTTTGATCCTGAAATCTACATTTAATTTGGCTTTTTTTACAAAAGGTTCAGTAATTCCCGGGCATTTTTCTTTATTCGCTGAATTCTGCTTATCCATTCTGGATAAACAAAGACCTCTGAAAACGTATCCTGTACGAATAATTCTTTTTTGAGGCATTATTCCTTGTCACAAATCTTAGAGATACTTCACAATAATGCCTTTTCATAGCATTAGATTTGTTATAGTTCTTTTAATAATTCCAGACACATAACACAGGCTTTTTTATTCCTTCCCCCCATAAGTACTCCATAGCTTAATAATACCCCTCTTGCGCTTTAAGAAGCGAAATTCTCCCATACTATTTTGAACTTAACCAGCAGTACTACCATGAAAATAATCTACACGATTATCTTATGCCTATTTGTGTTTAAAGGATTTGCTCAAGATCCTTCTTTCTCTCAGTTCTACGCGAACCGAATTTATCTAAATCCGGCTTTTGCGGGACTAGAACGAGGAGTTAGCGTAGCCGGAGTTTCCCGGATGCAATGGGTAAATGTTGACCAGGGCTTTCGCACCTACGGCGCTTCATTAGAAATTCAGGAACCTTTCATCAATAGCGGTATCGGAATTGGCCTTTTTCATAATACACAAGGGCTGGCTCAACTCAATTCAACTTCAGTTGACTTGACTTATGCCTATATGATACCATTAGAGAATCACAGTATTCATATTGGCTTACAGGCACATTGGGTACAAAAATATATCAATTGGGATGAATTAATTTTTTCCGATGAATTGGACCCTGTAAACGGAGCAGTTCTGGGCTCTTCTTATGTTCCTGTACTGGAACGAACCAGTTTTACCGACTTTAGTGCGGGGGTACTTTGGCGATTTAATACCGATATGAAGATCGGAAAAAAGAAATATCGCGATGTCCGGCACAGTATTGGAATTAGTGCTCATCATCTACCTGCTTTATTTGGTACCAATGCCGGAGGAGAGTCTTTACAGAATTTGGAGACGCGTACGACCGCAAGAGTAACCATGCATGCAGGTTCAATGATACCATTGACCTTTTTTAATAGTACAAAAAAGGAGATACTTCTTTCTCCAAATCTAAAAGTTGATGTTCAAGGTGAAGGTCTATTCAAGTTCACCGAGAATCTTCAGGTATTCACCTACGGCGCTTATTTTATTTACGAAAGCTTTTACGTAGGAGCGATGTACCAGAATAAAAACATCTTCTCCCATCATAAAAACACAAATGCATGGATCCTGGCTGTAGGAACTTATATCGATACGGCGAAGGACCAAAGCCTTTTTATTGGCTTTAGCTACGATGCGAATACTACTGGTGTTGGTACTGCCGCCGGAGGGGTCTATGAGATTTCATTCCGTTGGACCGGCAATCCAAAGATGTCCATTTTAGGAGATGGTAGCCGAAAACGTGCGAAACGTGCTTTGGACTGCTATCGCTTCTTTTAATAGATACTGAACACACTTTCCTAAATCGAATTGAGAATAAGAAAACCTTTTTATATGAAGAAGCTATACTTTTTCACATTATTAATCTCTAGTCTCTTATCGAATTCTTCGATAATGGGGCAATGTGATTTTTCTACTTCGAAACCTGATCCCTGTGCTTTGTCACCGATCACTTTTTCTGTTGATAGCCCAAGTGGTAGTTACGCCTGGGATTTTAACGATGATGGGTTTATCGAAAGTTTTGGGTCAACAGTTAGCTACTCTTTTCCGGCTAGTAATATTGACTTAAATTATACCGTAATTTTATATCATAATGGTATAGCTTGTAATGCTATGGATATTCTGGTTGCCGGATCTCCTGATCCAACGATCGGAATTTTACCTGGTAGTGGTATCCTTGAAGGTAATCTTATCAGAGTTTGTAGTGGAAGTCCTGCGATCTCTTTAGAAGTATATAATGCTTCTTCAAGCTATGATAGTAACAGTGAGTATGAAATTAACTGGGGAGATGGAACTATCGAAACTTTCGACAATACTACTTTCCCAAACACAGACTTTATTACACATGATTATAACTCATTTGGATATTACAGTCTAACCCTGACAGTAACGAATAATGATGGTTGTAGCGCAACTCAATACTATACTTTATATAATGGAGGTAACCCTTCAGTAGGTTTAGCGAACCCGGGGAATACCGTAGGGCTTTGTGCACCTGCTACGATTGACTTTCCTATTACCAATACGGCAAGTAACCCAACGGGTACGATTTATACTGTTTATGTCAACGGTGAAGCGGTTGCGCTTTACACGCAGGCTAATATCCCGTCAAGTTTTATCTATACTTTTGATGAAACCTCTTGTAATCAAGCTACCGGGACAGGAAATTATCAAAATGCATATGATGTTCAAATCTTAGCTACCAACCCTTGTGGTTCTTCTCAGGCTACTATTGAGCCGATTGAGGTGACTAGCCCGCCGGAGGTACTTTTTGTATCAGACGAGCCTAATGCAGGTTGTGAGGAAGAACCATTTACTTTTACAAATGCTTCTGGAGAATTAGGAGAAGTAGTTCAAGGTGTTTGTTCAAGTCTGACGCCTAGCTGGACGATTACACCTGGTGTTCCTGGAGTGCATTGGGAAATCATCACTGGTAATACTTTTGCATCGGACGAGATTGAAGTAGTATTCTTAATACCTGGAGATTATGAAGTGACGATGACGGTCAATAGTCCTAGTTGTGGTGAAAGTAGTTTTAGTAGTACCTATACTGTTTTCGAAACACCTGGAGCAACCGCTACTGGAGGATTAGTATCGGCAAGTAGTCCGGGAAGCCCTGACGACTGTTATCCTTCTTATGGTATTTTTACAAACGAATCAACTGGTGATAGTCTAAATTATCAATGGATTATTAATCCGGGAACAGGTTGGAATTTTGTGGATACTTTTAGCAATACCACAGAAGATTTACAAGTAGAATTTATTCAGCCAGGTGAGTATACAGTAAGTTTATCGGCTGCAAACTTTTGTGCAGCGGATACCTGGGATACTTTACTTGTCGTAGCAGGGCCACCAACGGTTGATATCCTTCCTATTCCAAATCAATGTGGAGATGCTACTTTTACCTTTGACCCAAGTATGGTTGATATCAATGCTAATTTTGGGGTCCTATCAAGCGTTGTATGGAGCTTCCCTGGAGGGACGCCATCAACATCTACAGAGACTTATCCTACGGGAATCTTTTATGATACTCCGGGTAATTATACCGTTAGTGTCACCGTAACCAATCAATGTGGTACACATACAACAACTGAATCCTTTGAGATTGAACCGATAGGGACGATTACGGTTGACGGCGATATGCAATTATGTGCAGATGCCGATTCTGTAATAGTAACTGGGACACCGATTGGTGGAACTTGGTCAGGGAACGGAGTATCTGAGAATGGAACTTTTTATCCAAACCTGGCAAATACCGGTGACAATGTTCTGGTTTATGCTGTACAGGATGGAGCTTGTTTACTACAAGATAGCTTAACAATTAATATTTATCCATTACCAACTGTCGAAGCTGGACCGGATCAGGATGAATGTTTTGACTATGGCCCGTTTTTAATCACCGGAGCTTCTCCTGCGGGAGGAACCTGGACATCTGATAATGGCGGTATTATTTCAACAGGTGATTACTTTGACCCTGAAGCTTCAGGCCCAGGAGTTTATACGCTGACTTATACTGTAACCGATGTTAACGGTTGTTCAAATTCAGATACCAAGACCATTGAAATTCATGAAATCCCTACAGTTGATGCGGGACCAGATCAAACGATATGTGATAATCCTTTTGATCTTACACTAGAAGATGCCAGCCCAAGTGGTGGAACCTGGACGGGGACTGGAGTTAGCGCAAATGGAATATTTAATGCTAGTAACGCTGGATTGGGTGCACATACCTTATACTATGATTTCGTGGATCCGATTACCGGATGTACTGCAATGGATAGTTTAGAGATTAATGTAGTACCAAATCAATCTGCGGAAGCAGGACCTGATGAAACATATTGTGAAAATGAAGCACCAGTAATAATAACTTCCGGCACGCCGATTGGAGGCTACTGGATCGGACCTGGTGTTGATAGTACAGATAATTCTTTTGACCCTGCCTTAGCGGGTGTCGGAACACATACTTTAACATATATCGCAGGTAGTGGTGTTTGCCAGACCAACGATTCTAAACAAGTAACTGTAGTACAAATTCCCACTTTATTCGTTCCTAGTCCACAACAGCTTTGTATTAACGAAGCAGCTTATGACTTAAGTGCTGCTACTCCGGCTGGTGGTGTTTGGACAGGTACCGGAATCGTTGGTTCTACCTTCGACCCAGGTACTGCTGGTGTTGGTTTACACCTAATAACCTATACTTATGTTAATCCTTCTTCAGGCTGTGAGAACAGCTCATCTGTTGAGATGGAAGTAGTGCCATTACCGGAATTACTTGCTAATGATACCACTTATTGTAATGCTCCTGGTTTGGTAAGTCTGCCTTTTGCGACTCCACTGGGAGGAACCTGGAGCGGAAATGGGGTTCAAGGAAAATCTTTCGACCCAGTTGGTGCAGGCGGAGTAGGGACGTATGTTGTCACTTATAGTTTTACAGATGCTAATAGTTGTACAAATACATTCGATATTACGATTACGATAATAGATCCTGAAAATGTAAATGCAGGAAACGACTTTGAAGTTTGTATTGATGCGAATGCTATAGATTTAAGCCAGATTGCTACACCTGCAGGGGGTACCTGGAATGCGAATGGTTCAATCGGATTAAGTGGATCTACCTTCGATCCGGCAACTGCAGGAACAGGATTACATACCTTGACTTATACAGTCGGAACCGGAAATTGTCAGGTAAGCGATGATATCAATATAATGGTCAACCCGCTACCGATTGTAAATGCGATGGATGATTTTGCAGTTTGTGTGGATGAGTCTAATATCAGCTTGACAGCTTTTCCTCCGGGTGGAATCTGGACGGCTAATAACGGCGGAGTTGTAGTAGGAAGTAGCTTCAACGCAACAGCCTCAGGTGACGGAGTATTTGGTTTTACTTATACTTATACCGACGGTAATGGATGTGTGAGTGCAGATGACCTGTACATAACGGTTAATCCTTTGCCAGTTATTTATACGAATGATACCGTATTCTGTAGTACTCCTGGAACAGTTGAATTACCATATGCTTTCCCAACGGGAGGAAGCTGGTCAGGCCCCGGAGTATTCAATAATACTTTTGATCCTCAGGGAGCAGGAGGTGCCGGAGATTATAATGTGACTTATTCTTTTACAGATACGAATGGTTGTTCCAATTCGGAAACAGTTACGATATCAGTAATTCCACCATCACCAATTGATGCGGGAGCTAACGATACGATCTGTATAGATCAGGGACTTTATCAATTAAGCGGGTTTATACCTGCGAATGGTACTTGGTCTGGCCCTGGTATTGTAAATGTAAATACTGGAATGTTTGACCCTGTTCAGGCTGGTCCTGGTGTACATACCTTGACTTATTCTTACGGTATTGGCAACTGTTATGTAGAAGACTCAAAAACAATCTTTGTACAGGATTTAATTGTAGAGGCTGGTTTAGATGAAGCAAGTTGTTTTACTTATAATGCTTTTGACTTAAATGGTTTTTCTCCGCTTGGAGGTACTTGGAGTGGAACAGGGATTACTGATCCATCTGGTACATTTAATCCAGTAACTGCTGGAGTAGGGGATCACATTGTTACTTATAGCTACACTGACCCGATTACAGGCTGTACCCGTACGGATGATAAAGTGATCACTATTCATCCTATGGAAGTTGCTGACTTTAATCTGCCGATTATTGCATGTCGAAATCAACCTGTCCAATTTGAGAACTTAAGTAATTCCAGTTATGATATGTATTGGGATTTCGGAATTGGAAACGGTAATTCGACAGCAATCAATCCGGTATATGTCTTTGAGGTGATCGGGAATTATACAGTAACCTTGATCATAGAAAACGAATTTGGCTGTTTGGATACTATCGCAAAGCCAATCACCATTACTGATGTTCCTTCTGCCTTCTTTGAGCCAAGTGCTTCTGAGAATTGCGTGGGCACAGCTTTTACCTTTAGTAATCAAAGTGTTGGTCAGGAGCTTTCTTACTTCTGGGAATTTGGAAACTTCCAAACGAGTACGGATGCGAATCCAGGCGAGGTATTCTTCCCACAGGGTAGTTTTGATACGACTTATGTCATTACATTAACCGTGACTAACCTCTGTGGATCAAACGTTTACCAGGATATCGTCCAGGTGCAACCTACACCAGAAGCTAACTTTGGCTTAGTGCCACAGACGGATTGTTCTCCATTAATTGTTGACTTCTCTAATGCAACTATTGGATCAGCAACAAGCTATTACTGGGACTTTGGTAACGGAAATGTATCTGAAGAGCAATTCCCGCCAACGCAAACTTATTTTACGGATTCAGATTTTACCATCTATACGGTTACCTTAATCGCAGGGAATGAATGTGGTGCAGATACCGTGACAACTGATATCTTGGTAGAATCCGCAAATGTAACGGCAGCAGCAGAAGCCTCAGTTACTTCAGGTTGTGTACCTCTGGAGGTAGATTTCGCAAACTTTAGTACTCCGGGTTCAACAATTGATTGGGATTTTGGAGATGGAAATACTTCTGCTTCCACAAACCCGACACACACTTATACAGAGCCAGGAGAATATACTGTTATTCAATATGCTAATAGCGATTGTGGTTACGATACTACAACCCTTAATATTACAGTGTATCCTTCACCGGAAGTAAACTTTACGCATGAAGAACGCGTGTGTTCTGGTTTAGAAATCGACTTTACGAACTCTTCTATTAATACGACAGGATCATTCTGGGACTTTGGAGACGGAAATACTTCAACATTGAATAATCCATCGCATACTTATGCTGAGCCTGGTACTTATACCGTAACGCTTACCGGAGTATCTGCTTTTAATCAATGCCAGGCTTTCCAGACCAGTACTATTGAGGTCTTGCCATTGCCCGAAGCAGGATTCGAGCCATCAACCACTTATGGTTGTGCTCCTTTGAATGTAGCTTTCGATAATACTTCTAATGGAGCTTTATTCTTCCAATGGAACTTTGGAGATGGAAATACCTCTATAGAAGAAGCGCCTAATCACGTATACGAAGAAGCAGGGACTTATCAGGTTACTTTATTAGCAACGGATGCGAATGGTTGTTTTGAAGACTTTACGGTATTTAATATCATTGTTCAGCCTAAGCCCAATGCAGCCTTTACTTTTGAAAGAGAAGCACAATGTGGACTACCGGCAACGATTTCTTTTGAAAATGAGTCATCTGGTGCGATCAGCTTTACCTGGTCTTTCGGAGAAGGTACAAGCTCTCCGTTTACAAACCCGACTCATACTTTTACAGAGGCAGGTACTTATGAAGTAATGCTTGTTGCAACGAATCAATTCTCTTGTCCGGATACAACAATTCAAGTATTAGAAATTTTTGATTTACCAAGTGCAAGTGTTGAGATCGAAAGTATGGATGGTTGTGCGCCACTTGAGGTAAACTTTAATAACACTTCGACTTCAAGTAATAATTACTTCTGGGATTTCGGAGATGGTACGACCTCAGAGGAATCAGATCCTACTCATGTATATACCACTGCTGGAAATTATCAGGTAACACTTATTGCAAGTATTAATGATGCATGTTCTGATACCATTACACTTACGGATGAGATTGAAGTACATGCTGTACCATTTGCTAACTTCGAAACCTTCCAGTTGGAAAATGATGGTACTTATGAGATCACTAACCTTTCAACGGATGCTGATGAATACTTCTGGGAATTTTCTGACGGATTTACTTCTGTCGAAGAAAATCCGGTGCACCGATTTACAAATAACGGGGTACAGCAGATTTACTTAGAAGCAAGTAATGATTACGGATGTATTGATGATACTTTAATGACCTTTACACCTGATTTTATCAAGGGTTTATTCTTGCCAAATGCATTTTCACCTGAGCAAGGTATTGGCGATGTAAGAACTTTCTTCCCTAAAGGAATCGGTCTGAAAGAATATCATATCCGAATATTCTCTACCTATGGTCAATTGCTTTGGGAATCTACTGCGCTTGATGATCAGGGTCGACCGACAGAGTTTTGGGACGGAACAGTATCTGGACGTTTAATGCCTCAGGATGTTTACGTTTGGAAATGTAATGCAATCTTTATGGATGGTTCAGTTTGGGGAGGAGAGAAAGATCGTAATGGTAATTTTAAATCGATTGGATCACTGGTCTTGTTAAGGTAAAATAATAAAGAATTACAGATTCACTTAGGAACCGAATATAAATAGAAAGCGGCTTCACCAAATCTTGGTGAAGCCGCTTTTCGGTTTAAGCTATACTAAATCGCTTATTCCTTGAAGAATGGAGTATCATTTTTACCACCATTCTGTACTTTTTCTAAGCGAGTTTTGAATTCGTTAGATTTTTCGATGTCATCGATTCGCGCGAAAATCTCTTTCAATGCGATCAAGGTATTCGTATCATCAGGATTTAAACTCTCCGCTTTCTGGAAGTGAGGAAGTGCCTGATTGAATAATTCTGTAGACTCTTTTTTCAAAGCGTCGTATTTTTTCATACCTGCTTTAGAAAGGTCATCATTCAATTTGATCATTTCCTGAGTAACCAATGCTGCTTTGTTAAAGTAAAGTGCTCCGATAGAGTAGTGCGCATCTACGTTTTTAGGATCTTTACTTGTCGAAACACCGTAGTATTCGTAAGCTTTATCGAAGTATTCTTTTTCTTTCTCTGGGCTGCTGCCTTCTTTAACTTCTCTTTGGTATAGGTTGTCATAAACATTACCTAATGTTGTATAAAGAGAAACGTTGTTAGGCTCCGCTTCGATTGCAGTTTCCAAACGACCGATTAGTTCTTCTAGTTTACCAATCTTTAGGAAGTGGTTGATTTCATCAAAAAGTAATCCACTGTCGTCCGGGTATTTTTTACGACCTGCTTCCAGGTAAGTATATGCTTTGTCATTGTCCGTCTGAGACTCGATCGCATAAAGTGCACTATAGATGAAAGAATCATCGTAGTCACGCTCGTATAACTTTACTAGGTAAGGTTTTACTTTATCATACATTTGACCTCTGATCCCTGCGATACCAACAAGGTATAATCCCTGATTGTAGTTGTCATCAGTATCGAGTGTACTTGCACCGTCATTTGCTTTAAGCACATCATGTACAGATAGCACCTCAGTGAATTTATCAAATGCTTTAGCATTGTCACCAGCTTCATAAGCAGTAATACCCATGTTGCTAAGGTTCGTTTGCGCAGCTATTAAGCCTTCTAATGCTTTCTTCTTATCACGGCTTTTTGAAGCTAGTTCAAGCGCTTTTGTAAAAGCTGCTGCTGCTGTAGAAGCACAGTTTTCAGCTTGAATATTATTAGGTGGAGCAGTTACAGGTACGCCTTCTATTGGAGAAGCAGTAGCCGCTTGAGCAGCTCCGATTTGATTATTAGCAATAGCGTTATAAATCTCTCCTTTTACGATGTAAGGGTCAGCAGGATTTTTAAGTCCAGAAAGGTCACCTGCGGTTGCCTCATCAATTTTTACGAGTGCTTCAGCAAGCTTGTCATCATTAGATGTATCTAAGTAATAACCTGCTAACTTCTGTTTTGCTTTCTTGTAGGACTTCACGTAGTCCTGAGCCATAATGTTACCGGCAAGGAAGAGAGCACATAATGCAAAGACTAATTTCTTCATAATTAAATTTTTAACTTTTTGAATCATCAATAAAACGGATGTAAAGATCTTCTGGTTTTGTGTTATGATTTTCCGTTTCGTGCTACAAAATTAAAGAACTTTTTTCCTTTTTCTGCATTTATGACGGGCATTCTCGGCTCTCGTCACTGCGGTTAGTTGAAACGGAATATGGATCACAAAATTCCAACCTTTTTCCGTCTCTTAGAACGTATAAAAGCACGGATTCCCGCAAAAATAAGTACTTTTTATCCTTGTTTTAACAGGTTTTGGGTAGTTTATTAAATATCCGTTAAAATTCTAAGCCTATCAGGCTTACAAGGACAAAGAGCTCTTGATTATTCTTTTTATTCGCTGATTCCCAATTCTTAGCCTCAAGTGGCTCTGAAAACCGTCCGTAGCCTACGGCTACCTCCCTCAAAACAGGGTTTAAGCCTGATCTTGCGCTTGTTCCTGCTTTTTGCGTCTTTCCTGTTCCTTTATCTTTACCAGGTTCCTCTGATAACGCCCTTGAGCAACATCTGTCAGAATTAAAATGATCAGGATAAAGTAGAAAGTAGATTTGCTCATTTGCTCAACCGGAGTGCCCCAAATTTTGATATGAGCTAGGTGTCCACCTTCCGTTACGAGCATGATACCTACCAGGAAAAGAATAAATAATCCAAGCACCTCATACATCCTGTTTTTAGAAAGGAAATCTGAAATCTTATCTGCCAGGAATATCATTAAAAGTCCTCCAATAATGATTGCGGTAGCCATCACCCAAAGGACATCAGTCAGTGCAATAGCACTTAAGATTGAGTCAAAAGAAAAAACCAGGTTCATGATGATGATCATAAAGATGACCTGCCCAGTTGATTTTTGGCGTCCCTTCTTACTACTTTCGTCTTCTTCCAAAGCAATCATGTGCCAGATTTCCTTTATAGCAGTATAAATGATAAATGCGCCTCCGGCAAGTACAATCAGACTATGCCCATTGAAATCACCTGAAAATATCTTCCCAAGATTAATTTCGAATAATTTACCCTGAAAAAGGTCGATCAGCTTGAGTAGTACAAAAAGAAGTGCTATCCTTAAAAAGATTGCTAGCCCAATACCTACCTTCCGAACATAACTCCGTCGGTCTTCCGGTGCATTCTTTGATTCAAGTGAGATATAAAGTAGATTATCAAATCCCAGAACTGCTTGTAGGATAACGAGCATGAATAGGGTGCCGAGATTCTGTATGAGCGTTGGTTCCATGTTACTTTTGCGCTTTTAGATTTCGTCAAAATATTGAATGGCGCAAAGGTAAGGAATTATAGAAAAGTCAAAGCCAAAAACCCAGTGTATTAAGTTTGGACAACTTAAGCTAGGTTTTTGGCTTCTCTATATTTATTAAGTGATTTCACCTCCACAACTACTTCCTGCCCCTGCAGTACAACCGTAGCAATGTTGATTGAGGACGATATTTCTGTTTTTTAATTGTTCTATATCGAAGTTGTCAATATGATGACTATCCTTAGTTGCTACTTTTAGATCCAGCATTTGATTGAAGTCACAATCATAGAGGTATCCGTCCCAACTTACAGATATAGTGTTTCGACACATCAAACCTTCAACTGTTGCGGGATTATAAGCTTCAACTAGGAGCTGCATATATTCTGCGTAATTGTCCGTCTGGATCAGATAATCCAGGAATCGACTTATTGGTAAGTTGGTGATTGCATATAAGTTATTGAAAACAATATCATACTTACGTTTGAGCTGACGCTTAAATTCACTCTGTAATTGCTCCTGACTACTAGGTAAGAAAGCCCCTGATGGGTTGTATACCAAATCTAGTTGTAATCCTGTTCCTTCCTGACCATAGCCTGCCGCATTCAACCGCTTGAGCGCTTCAATAGAGTCTTCGAAAACGCCATCTCCGCGTTGACTATCTGTTCGGCTTTTCGAGAAGTAGGGTAGGGAGGAGACAACCTGAACTCGATTCTTCGCCAAAAACTCCGGTAAGTCATGATACTTCGGATTGGCCATAATAATGGTCAGGTTACATCGATCAATTACCTGCTTACCTAATTTAAAACACTCTTCAACGAACCATCGAAAGTGAGGGTTCATTTCTGGTGCCCCACCTGTTATATCTACAGTAGTTATCGTAGGTACAGCAGCGATAATTTCCAAGCACCGCTCCAGGGTTGCCTTTGACATATTCTCTTCCTTCTTATCTGGCCCGGCATCAACATGACAGTGTGCACAGGTTTGATTACATAGCTTACCTATGTTAAGCTGAAAGATTTCGAGTGGTACAGGTCGAAGAGTAGGATGCCCTGCTTCTGCTACCTTAGCAGCAAAATTTGGAAATTTTGCATCTGTGATTTCCTTGCCATTTAGGACCTGAAGCTGGAAATAAGTATCTGCAAGCTGGTTATCAGTTGCGCTAAGTGATTTCGTACGTTGCTTTATAGCCATGTATATTCAATAGGTTAAGAATGTTAAAGAGTAAAGTCATTAAGGAGCTACATGGATTTTTTATTGACATGCCGCATCATTTGGGTACCATATACCAAAGTTGTCCCTGCTTTAATCGCTGATGCAACGTGAACAGCTTCCATCATCTGTTCTTCATCTGCACCTTTAACAAGGCAAGTACTTGAATAGGCTTCTATACAGTAAGGACATTGTATGGCATGTGCAACAGCCAATGCAATAAGTGCTTTCTCTCGTTCCGTTAAAGCACCTTCTTGAAAAACAGAGCTATACCAGTCAAAAAACTTCTTACCGTATTCTTCTTGCCAGTCGGAGATGTTTTTAAAGTTTTTTAGATCATCCGGGTTAAAGTATTTATTCTCGCTCATTATGCTTGTTTTATTGTGAAGATTAATCTTCTTCTCACTTTCACAGGAAAGATCAAAGGTAAAAGCCCAAAATTAAGAAAACTGTAATGATTGAGACAGTAATGGGGAAATCAATTTTTGCTACCTTTGACGACAGGAAGCTTAGCGGCAAAAGTGAGGATGAGAATAATTGAAATTTGATAACCTGATAAGATCTTGCATGAAGTATATTGCACTGTTCATATTTCTTTGTTTTATGTTCTCTTGTAAAACAGAAGTTGCACCAACTATCCAACCTGAAGCGGTTAAGGCATTTAGTACTTTGGGAGGTGTGCAGGCAATCATCGAAATCCCTGCCGGAACCAATATGAAAATCGAATATGATTATGCCAGTAAATCATTTCGACCGGATCAAGTCAATGGTAAAGATCGAAAGATTAATTTTTTGCCTTATCCTGGTAATTATGGATTCATTCCCGGGACATTGATGGATGAAAGTGAAGGAGGAGACGGAGATGCATTGGATATATTGGTCTTGGCAGAGCAAATGGAAACCGGAACTTCCGTAGAAGTTATTCCAATTGCAGCTCTAGAACTTTTGGATGGAGGAGAAATCGATACAAAGATCATCGCCGTACCTGTAGATTCCAGCTTAAGGATTATTCAGGCGACTGATTTTGAGGATTTTTTAATTGAGTATAATATGGCCCAGACCATTATTAAAGATTGGTTTTTGAATTATAAAGGGCTTGGTAAAGTTGACCTCGTAGGGTGGAAAGATGAAAAACAAGCAATGAGCCTCATTAAAAAATGGGTTAAAGATTAATAAGTTGGATCAAATAAAAACAGAACGATTACTTTTACGTAAGCTAAAAGTAAGTGATGCTTCCCTTATTCAACTTTTGAATAGCAATAAGGAGGTTATGCAATTCATAGGCCCGACGGAGGATTCTTTGGAAAAAGCGCAGGCTTATGTTGACCTGCGCGTAGCGCAATATGAGGACCGTCCGGGCTTTGGAATTTTCGTAGCTGAGCTAGCCGATACGGATAGCGAAATCAGCGAACAAGAAAAAAAATCCATAGGCTGGTTTTGCCTGAAGAATCTTGACGATTCGGACTTAATTGAGATCGGATATCGCCTTTTGCCGGAATATTGGAATCGAGGATTTGCGACAGAAGGGGCGCAGGCTTTGGTAGATCATGGTTTCGGACAGTTGGGATTACAAGAAATAGTCGGGGTGACTTTACCCACGAATCTGGCCTCTCAGGCAGTCTTACAAAAAGTAGGACTATCTTATGTCGGCCTGGATCGGTATTATGGACACGAATTATCTTTTTTTCGGCGACGTACAAAAGTGAATGAAGAAGCGTGAAACAATTAGAGGATTCCGCCTGTTAAGCTAACGTTCGCCAATAGAATTACATGAATTTAAAAGTTACGCCAATTTCTGCTTTGGAATCGACGAATACAACCGTTAAACCACTTTCGCTGAAGGATTGTAATGTCGTTCTTCACCATTGTATCGATGATATTGATACGATAGCCTGGAGTCAAGCTGCGCCTACCGATAATATATTTCTACAATTAGACTATTTAAAAATTCTTGAGCAAAACCCTCCTAAAGGAATGGAGTTTTGTTATTTGCTGTTTTACAAACAGGAACAGCCTATTGGTGTAGCCTTGTGTCAGATTCAGTTTTTTAAGGCAGATCAAAATATTCGAGATGAAAAATCTGGAGATAAACCTCCATGTTTTTTTACTACAATTGCGCGTTACTTAAAGGGCTTAGTTGCCAGAAATGCAGAGTTCAATGTACTCATCAATGGTAATTTATTGCTAACTGGTGAGCATGGATTCCACTTTAAACAGGCACAATTGCCGGATTCAGATTGTATTCAGGTACTGGATGAAGCACTGAAATTTGCACTTGGAGAATTAAATAAAAAAGGGAAAAAGCTCTCGGGCATATTGCTCAAAGAATTTTACGAATCTAATCGTTCTTACTCTGAGTCCTTTGCAAAAAACCTGGCGTTTAACGAGTTTACAGTGCAGCCTAATATGATTATGGCGGTTCGACCGGAATGGAATACCTTTGAAGACTATATGGCAAGTATGACCTCAAAGTATCGAGTGCGTACGAAGCGTGCCTTTAAAAAGGGGAAGCCATTTGTTAAAAGGGAGTTGAACGAAGTAGAAATTGAAGCGAATCTTGATCGACTGTATGAGCTTTATGAAGGTATAGCGGAGAATTCCGGATTCAATATGGTTAATCTTAATCGTCGGTATCTCTTAGAGTTAAAACGAACTTTTCCTGAAGGATTTCAAATAACGGGGTATTATCTGGAAGATAAACTGGTTGGGTATTATACGACTATTCTCAATCACCATGAGTTGGAAGCACATTTCCTGGGCTTTGATCAGAGTCTGAATCGTGATTATCAGATTTACCTGAACATCTTATACGATATTGTCAAAAAAGGAATCGAACACCAGGCAGAAAAGATTGTTTTTGCAAGAACTGCAATGGAAATTAAAAGTTCGGTTGGAGCAGAGGCGGAAGAGATGTACTGTTATCTCCGTCATAAAAATGCTTTCTCCAATAAATTCGTTAAGCCTATCCTACAATATCTCCGTCCTGATCACGAATGGGAAGCTCGACACCCATTCAAATAAAGTCCTAGTTAAGTTTTCGCATCTTTCGGTAAATCCGATTGGCATTTTCTAATTCATTACGAACTTCCAGATGCTTGACCTGTGCCTGACTAGGAGGTTGTGAAGATGTATGTTGCATGATTAATTCAAAACCATTCATTGCGGTGCGTTTGAGCACGATTTGATTAGGGAAAGGTGCTTTAGGGTTTTCGAAAGTTGCTCTTCGCCCATCAAAGGCAATCAATTTATACTTTAACAGATCCTCGGCCCCAAATAAATCAACCATGAAGTAAAGGTGTTGTCCGATTTGTTGAAGCTTCATTCTTTCTAGAAAAACAACTTCGCCGTCAACTTGCCCAAATCCTCTTCCTTCTAAAATATCATTATCAGATTGGCGCCATTCGTCGAGGACAATTTTGTCCTCTATACCTTTCCACTGACCAATCAACCATTGAAACTGATTGATACTGTTCTGACCTGGTACATTTCGATAAGATGCAGAAACGGCTAATTGTTTGCGAGCACCTTCCTGAAAGCTAGGATTGGATAATCGATCCTGGTATTTATGCTGGAATTCCACCACTCGGTAAAATCCTTTTTCTTGCTCTGAGGTATTTGCAGTCGCTGAAACTTGCTCCACTGCAAAATCTTTATTGACATTAATTGCCAGATCATTTTGCATCATGGAATCCTGGGAGAGACTATTGTAAAAATACCCTCCCGCAAATAAAAGTACTGCTATGCTTGCAGCAATACTTAACCAACGACCTAAAGTAAATCGTTTGGCCTCCTGCTCCTGATCCAGCTTCGCTTCTAATCGATCCCAGGCATTGGCAGACGGTTGTTGCTCAAGTGATTCACTTGCGGATTTGAATACTGTTGTAATATCTTTTTTTGACATGTTGTATATGATGATATAGATTTTTTTAACCCACTAACCCACTAACCCACTAACCCACTAACCCACTAACCCACTAACCCA
>JAHDHW010000094.1 GCA_020631105.1 Saprospiraceae bacterium
TTAATCTTCAAAGGATAAAAGGAAGTTGATGAATTCTTCGCTGCTCATATACAATTGCTCTTTAGTGGAATTATAGACGATTCTACCCTTTTGATCAATAATATAAAGACAAGGTAATTTACTTACATTATAATCTTGTGCGATCTGCGAACCATAAGCCCCTTTGGCATACAAATGCGTTCCTTCAAACCCTTGTCGTTTTACAAAGGATTTCCACTGACTGGCTTTATTATCAATAGAGACATAAACGAAAGCAACTTCATCCTCCTTGAATCGAGATTTCCAGATGCGGCTATTCTTCATTTGATAAATACATGGCGCACACCAGGTGGCCCAAAAATCCAGGTAAACAACCTTTCCGTAAAGATCACTAAGTTGGACTGTTTTACCATTTATATCTTTCAAGGTGAATCCCGGTGCGTAACGCACTTTCGATTCATCTGCCTGTGGACGCAATTGATAAGAAGCATATTTTTTCATCGATAGGATCTCAGCAGGATCTTGCTGAACGCCCTGAGTATCCAGAACTTTTGGTTGTTCGAACACCAAATAATTAGACGCTCCATACACGATTTCTTTCTCAGGATATAATTTATCAAAAGTACTTTTAATGCGATTCAGGTATCGTTCATTCACCCCTTCATTTGTCAATGCTTCGATGGATTGCTGTAGTTGTTCTGGTTCTGTATTGGTTAAGCTCCAGTACACCGCACCAGCCAGTTTATAGGCTCTGGTTTCGCCATGCAGAACATTGATATGCTTCGCATCAAAATCCTCCGCTTGTTTTTCGAAGGTCACCCCTACTCCAACGATCCAGCCTTCCAGCCCATCGCTCGTCCTGACTTTATACCAGTAATCTTCCTGGAGTTCATCCTTGATCATGACTTTCGACTTAAAGTCTGATTTTTCACCCAATGAAATAACCTCCTCTCCTTGTTCTAATTGACGAAGCACCGGAGGACGTTCGGGTTCGCTCAACAATAACATACTTGGCGTTTCGATTTTAATCTGTTCCTGCCCTAGTTGGTTTGAACTCAGATTATCCGGAGGCTCTTGCCGAAATCGTAAATATTGATCCAGAAAAAATAAATACTGTGTATTATTGAGTGCCCCATCATTCGAGATCAGCACCTCATTTAGAAAAGAATAATATTCAATCGGAATCTCCGGTTTTTGCGTATTAGTTCCTGAGAAATGCTCCTGACGATAACGCAACAAATAGTAAGCCCACCAATAGTCAATCTCCGCCCAGATAAATCGCTTAAACCCAGCTGAAAATTGCTGCTTAAAGTATGGCGTATAATTCTTATAAAAATTCCATTTATCCTCTCTTACTTTATCGAATAACTTACGGAAAGACATTGGAGTTCGCCCAATCATTTCATAAAAGAGTTCATCGCCCTTTGCTCTTCGAAATTTTTGATAGTAATTAGTCAGAAAAGTATTCTCCGCGGCACCTAAGCCTTCATATATAATACTAATGGGCGAAGACATTTCGTCAATCTTAATCTCAAGGTGGTAACCAGGTTCTAGATAAACCGGAATTTCTGTATCCTTGAAAATCACCTTTGCCATTGCTGCCTCTTTCAATTCAAACTGCATCGAAAATTGGCCGTCCGTACCGACAGGAACGAAGAAAATTTCTTCTTCCATAGAAAGGTAGTCCTGATAAAAATAAAGGGCAAGTTGTTGAATCTCAGCGGAACCTACATCCCCTCTTAGAAAGGTGGTTTGCTCGGCAGGAACAGTAGCATTTGCACGAAGCAGGGTCGTACAGATGATTGCAAAAAGCATTAAGATTCTCGAGGGTCTGTGCATAGACCTTATTTTGAATTAAATTGGATAACTATTCTCTGATGTTCTCTCCTTGGCAATTAGTACGCCAAAACAGACCTGCAATACCTTCTAAAGATAATGAATGTATTCTTTTTTTTACACTAATATTCAAAAGTACCATGTTCACCGCTAACGGTTACTTTCTCACCTTTATAATTTTCAACGCGTCCGATGATCTGTGCATCAATGTTAAACCCTTGTGCTATTTCTATTACTCGCTGAGCGTGCGCCTCTGATAAATAAACCTCCAGACGATGCCCCATATTAAATACCTGATACATTTCCTTCCAACCTGTTCCGGATTCCGATTGGATCAAACGGAATAAATAAGGTGTTGGAAGTAAATTATCCTTAATGATATGCTTGTCTTTGATAAAGTGGTTAACCTTCGTTTGTCCGCCACCTGTACAATGGATCATTCCATTGATGTTTTGGCCTAATGCATCAACCAACTGCTTGATCACGGGAAGATAAGTTCTCGTCGGAGATAAAATTAATTGGCCCACATTCATGCCTTCAACACCATCTATCTCAACCGGATCAGTTAATTTTTTGCTCCCGACGTAAGCCACTTCTTGTGGCATTTTATGGTCAAAGCTTTCCGGGTAAGTCGCTCCATAACTATTATGCAACACATCATGACGAGCCGAAGTCAAGCCATTACTACCCATGCCTCCATTATAGCGAGTTTCGTAGGTCGCCTGACCAGAGGAAGATAAACCTACGATTACATCTCCGTCCTTAATATCATTAACGATCAATTCTGATCGCTTCATTCTGGCAAATGCAGTATAACCTACATCGATAGTTCTTACAATATCTCCCACATCTGCCGTTTCTCCACCTGAGAGGTGTACGTCTACTCCAAAAGGTCGAAGCATATCCAGAAAGTCATTGGCAGCATTGATAATGGTACTAATAACCGGACCTGTAATAATGCGTTTGTTTCTTCCAATAGTAGAAGAAAGCAAAATCCCATTGGTACAGCCTACACAAGCCATATCATCAAGATTCATTACAATTGCATCCTGCGCAATCCCCTTCCATACCTCTAGGTCGCCAGTCTCCTTCCAGTATAAATAAGCCAGACTGGTTTTTGTACCAGCTGTATCCGCATGCATCAGATTGCAATAGGCTTCATCGCCACCTGCAATGTCTGGCATTATCTTACAGAAAGCTAAAGGATGTAATCCTTTGTCCAGGTTTTTAATAGCAGCATGGACCTCGTCCTTCGTTGCTGAAACGCCTCTTAAATCGTATTTGTATTGATCCGACATAAATGCTTGAAAATTAAGCTGCAAAGTTATGAAATCAAATTGGAATCGAAATCAAAAAAGGGCTCAAAATTGGGGACAATATTTAAATCTCGATTCATTGAAGTTGAAATCAAGGTCTATTCTTCATTTTTAGGACATGATATCAATGAAGATCAGACCGGTTCAAACCTGACAATTGCAGATTATTTGGTTTTCAATACATAGAAATCTGAATTAACTTAGGATTGTATATTTTTTTACCCATTTCAATATAGCTGATACCGTATACCTGTCAGAATGCTAAAAATGACGTTTTACTTGATTCCGATATGGTGTGCGGTATTTTTTTTAGTAATCTAATTTCCATTTCTTTAGTCATCCCAATTCTTTATTATCTTCGCAGCAAACTTTTTTATTTAGATTTTGTCTAATTAAAGTAGTGATTTCAAATTAAAGTCTTTTAATTTGTGTTTTGCTAGGTAAATCATCCAAAACGTCATTAATGCAAACTGTTTCAATCCTTCTTGCCGATGCGCAGTATCTTATCCGACTCGGATTGAAACACCTCATGGATCAAATCGCTGAGTTTGAGATCGTCGCTGAAGCTAAAAATGCAATTGACTTAAAGCGATTATTAGAAAAACACGGCCCGGATGTCGTAATTCTAGACCATCTTCAATCCAATATCTATGGTCAAAATGTCGTACAAAAAATTCAGGAAATTGCACCAGACACAAATATATTAATCATTAGCTCTGATGACGACCGCAATAATATCTATACCCTAATTGAATCAGGCGTTAATAATTTCCTCACAAAGCAATGTGATGAAGGAGAAATAATCAATGCCATTCGAGCAACTGCGCAAGGAGAAAAGTTCTTTTGTAGCAAAGTGCTCAATTATATCCTCGAAAAATCTTTTGCCAAGCCTGATGATTGTGCTCCCTCTCCCCTAAGTCCTAGAGAATGTGAGATCGTACGCCTGGTTGCGGAAGGGAAAATCGCCAAAGAAATTGCAGGAGAACTCAACCTGAGTACGCATACAGTATATACTCACCGGAAGAATATAATGAAGAAGCTTCAATTAAACTCCGCATCCGAACTAGTTCGCTATGCTATTGAGAAAGGTCTTGCTCCATCTAATTAATCCCGGAATTCACATTTCTCTTTTAATATAGTAGTCTAATTACAAGCTTCTACATCTTGAAACAGTCCTTTTCAATAGTAATTTTGGCTCATTTCCAATTTTTGGACTAATCAATTTTTGTGGCACAATATTTTAGTATATAATTCTAATTATACCTAAAAGACCCTATTCCCTCCCTAAACCCATCAAAAACTCAACTGAACTAGTGCTTTAATTAAACCCTACAACAATTTGACTCCTAATTCTTTATATTTGTATATCAATTAAACATTGAGAGCTGACAAAGCTTGGTTTTTATGTTTATTTTTAGATATTTGACTGTAGTTTAACTACAATTGAACCATTTTTGAGAAAATTACACTTAAGAAACACAAAATTATCAAACATGAAAGTGTCTTCAATCCTTCTGTTGTTACTGAGTACAGTAATGCTTCAGACCACTATGGCCAGCACCATCTACATGGAGTACGACCCCGCTTGTATGGATCGTTATGAATACCGCTACAAAGGTGTTAACTCTGGTTTTTCACACGTTGTTTATCATTTAAGACTTAACGACCAGGAGAAAATTGTTTTGGAAGTTGGAATCGAAAGTAAAATCGATTACGAAACAAAACCGAACAATGTAAAACGTTGCTCTGAGATTTCTATCAACGAACGTATGGTTCGAGAAATCAATAACGGTGACTTACAATTATACGTTGTTAAAAGAGCCGGAACCGGCTATAACGTATCTCCGGTAGGAATATCAACTTATGCTCAAATATCAAAACGAGGCATCGGTTATTCTTCTGTTGATAATATATTTGCTTATGATTACTCGCAGCCTGCCAACGGCGCTAACTTAGCACGTAAAGGTAGTTCTGCTAAAGTTTTCTATAACGGTACACTTTCTCATACTTGTCCTAAGAAGTTTTTATTTACCAAAACTAAAAATCAGGCAGGTAAGAATTATGCAGAAATGACCATCGTTCCTGGTGTAGGTGTAGTCACCGAAAAAACAGGATTCAATCAAACAGATGCAGAAAATAATGTTCTCGAGTTAGTTTCTATTAACGGAGTACCTATCAATAATTATCTTTCTTCTTATTGTCGTACTAATCCTGATGGCTTACCAAGCACTTTCTATAGTAGTAGAAAGGGTTCCGTAGAATCTCCAATATTCAATAATACTATTGAAGGTGGAACGGTTACGACTAATACAAATAATAACAGGAATACTAATACTTCGACCGGAGTGGTAACGACCACAACGACAACTGGTCCCTTCAATACTGGTGGAACGGTTATTTATGACGACTGTTCTGTTTACAAAGATCTAGATCGTAATCTATATATTGATCGTGCAACCGGACAACTTGCCAATGGAGAATGTGGTGGTAATAATTACAGAAATGGATTTATGCTTGGCAGTAATTCAATCGTAACGACCACTGCTACCCCAACGACAACAACAACGGTTAATACACGTCCTCCGGTGGTTCAAACTACTAACAACACAAATGTTGTTGAAGTGACACCAGGACCAGCAAACTCCTATATATACTGTAAAGAAGTATCTACTTATGGTACCCATATCGTTCAACCTAACGAGACACTTTATGGGATCGCTCGTCAGTATGGAGTAACAGTTGATCAATTGAAAAAATTCAACGGCCTTCGTCGTACAGTAATCAGTCCTTGTCAAAAACTACTTACTCGACCGGCTAGTGAAGTAGTCACTCAACGTAATGATATTCTGGTAGCTAAGGACGGTAGCACCTATGTGCATGTTGTACAGCGAGGAGAAACGCTTTATCAATTAGCGAATCGTTACGGATACACCGTTGATAAATTCAAAGCGATTAATGGTCTTAACTCTAACGTCATTAACGTTGGACAAAGATTACGAATCTCTGATTGTAATTGCCCAAGTCCTAATACTTCTGCACCAGCAAATACCGCTACAGTGGATGTAACTGGCGAGTTACCTAACTCCTTCGAAGCTACTCAGGGCCGCTTAGTTGCTGACGCAACTCAGAAACGTCGATTACATATCGTAAAAGAAAATGAAACAGTTTACAGCATTGCAAAATCATACAATATATCTGTCGAAAGACTGAGAACACTTAACAATCTCGAAACTAATGAGATTATTATTCCGTTCCAAAGATTGTATGTCAACTAATTCATTTTTAATGCTTTTGCATAAAAAAGGGACAAAGCCTCGGTTTTGTCCCTTTTTTGTTAAATTTGCAGGTCATCCAACTGATTAATTTATGGAAATAGCAATATGGGCTTCTATATCAATAATTTTCTCCTTTCTATGCTCGATGTGGGAGGCCTCGCTACTTAGTATCACACCAGCTTTTGCTGAGATTAAATTCCAGGAGAATACTGTTTTCGGAAAACGATTAAAATCTTTCAAAGATAATATTGATCGGCCACTTTCCGCAATCCTTACACTTAATACCATTGCCCATACTGCTGGTGCAATTGGCGTAGGTGCTGCTGCAACTAAAGCGTATCCTGATAATGAGCTAATTACCGCGGTTATTGTCCCCGTGGCAATGACCCTCTTAATCCTGATATTGTCTGAGATTATCCCAAAAACGATTGGGGCTAACTATTGGAAAAGCCTTTCCAATTTCACAGTAACTAGTTTACACTGGATTATTGTCGCTCTATACCCATTGGTATGGTTCAGCCAGTTAATTACGAAATACCTCAAAAAGGATAAATCCAAAAGTGTATTTAGCAGAGCTGACTTTTTGGCCATGGCTCAAATCGGTGAGAAATCCGGTTCGCTCAGAAAAGACGAAACCAAGATCATTCAAAACCTACTGCGCTTCAATACTGTCCTCGTTAAGAATGTAATGACTCCTCGAACGGTTGTTAAAGCCGGAAATGAAGAGACAACCATTATTGATTTTTATAACGAAAACAAAAACCTTCGCTTTTCCAGGGTTCCGATCTACGAAAAAGTAAAAGATAAAATTACTGGCTTTGTCCTTAAAGATGAAATTCTATCCAGCATCATCAACGAGCATGGTGATAAAAAGCTAAAAGAAATTGAGCGTAACATCACTATCGTTAATGAATCAATGGCCATCCCTGATCTTTTCGAAAAACTGATGGAATCCAGAGAACACATTGCCCTTGTAGTCGATGAGTTTGGAGGAACAGCAGGTATTGTCACTATGGAAGATGTGATTGAAACGCTGCTAGGCATGGAGATCATGGATGAATTTGATAATATCGAAGATATGCAACGCCTTGCCAGAAAAAACTGGGAACGAAGAGCAAAAGAACTTGGAATTCTTGAAGAAGACCCCGAAGCGAACATTAAAATTGATGATGAATCAGCAAGCTCTGAATAATTCCTCCATTGAATAGCTTCATTGCTAATGATCGCAATTGCGAAACAGAAATGAAGCTATTCAATACTATCCAAATTGTCTAGTAAATACCTCAAGCCAATTTGTACCCAACTTTCTACCTATCCTGATAAAACAATTTTGATTACAGACGTTTAAGCAATTAGCTTAGGTGAATTGACCTAGGATTATGTTATTTATTCACCAGTAATCACCTCCTACGGAGGATTCCGCTGATGCTGCTACGCAGCGCAATGAAATTGAATTAAAGCTAAATATTAATCATAGCCAGCATGAAAGAAAAAGAACAATTGCCGACTAAAAAAGAAGTAAAAGCTAAAACTCCCAAAGCTCCCGCTTTACCAAAAGGCCCGGTGCCACTCGAACTCACTGAAGGAAGTGATCGATATCCCGATGTTTATATGGATCGCCGGCCTGCTCCCATTTCAAAGGTGGATCGACTAGCGTATAATCATTTTCAATTCTCCTGTGAGAATAACCTGCAGCTACGTGCCGAAGTATTTAGCCCAACTATAATTCGCTTGCGCTATAGTCTAAAAAAAGACTTTCCGAAAGATTTCTCTTATGCCATCGATGAAAACTTCGCACCTCAAAAAATAGACATTGCATTTGAGCCCAAATCAGATCATTTCCGGATTGCAACCAGCGAATTAGTTTGCTTAGTCCGCAAGTCAGATCTAAAAGTCACTTTTACGGATCTATCAGGCGCCGTGATTAATGAGGATGCCGATGGCTTTTTCGCCAGAGAAACTATCCTCAAAGGATTGGAGAATATTCAACTTTCCAAAAAAGCGAATAAGAACGAAGCCTATTTTGGCTTAGGAGATAAATCATGCAGTCTTGATCTTCGTGGTCAAAAATTAGAAAACTGGAATACAGATGCTTTTGCCTTTGGTGCGAAATCAGATCCTTTATACAAAGCCATTCCTTTTTATTATGGATTAAACGAAGGACATGCCTACGGCATTTTCTTTGACAACTCCTTCCGTACGCACTTTGAGTTTGACCACAAAAAAAGTGGTGAAGTCATCTTTTCTGCCGAAGGTGGAGAACTTAACTATTACTTCATTTATGGCCCTCAATTAGATAGCGTTGCCCGTCAATACACAGACATCACCGGAAAACCGGAAATGCCACCAATCTGGGCACTTGGTTTTCACCAATGCCGCTGGAGCTATTATCCGGAAGCTCGGGTCATGGAAATCGCTAAAGAATTTCGGGAACATCAGATTCCTTGTGATGCGCTCTATCTCGATATTGATTATATGGATGGTTATCGTTGTTTTACCTGGAACAAAGACTATTTCCCTAAGCCCGCGCAGATGATCAAAAAACTGGACGAACAGGGCTTCAAGACGATTGTCATGATAGATCCGGGGCTTAAAATTGATGAATCCTACTCCGTATACAAAGAAGGAAAAGATCGGGATTACTATTGTAAACGGCCAAATGGCGAAACGATGGAAGGTCCGGTATGGCCGCCTGAATGCGTATGGCCAGATTATACCCGTCCGGATGTTCGGTCCTGGTGGGGGCATCAATATGCAGAGCTATATTCCAAGCATCGTGTCGCCGGTTTTTGGAATGACATGAATGAGCCTGCAGTTTTCAAAGTGAATGCCAAAACATTTCCCGAAGATGTACGTCACGATTATGACGGTCATCCTTGTAACCATGCAAAAGCACATAATATTTATGGTTTCAATATGGCGCGTGCTACCCAGGAAGGCTTATTGAAGCTTAAAGAACACCGTCGCCCATTTGTAATTACCCGTGCAACTTACAGTGGCGGACAAAGACATGCCTGTGTATGGACAGGAGATAATGTTGCGAGTTGGGAGCACCTCCAAATGGCCAACCGACAATGTCAGCGTCTGAGTATCTCAGGATTCTCTTTTGTAGGTTCTGACATCGGAGGCTTCGTAGATCGACCATCTGGCGAATTACTGGTCCGCTGGTTACAGCTTGGGATATTCCATCCATTGTTCCGAATTCACAGTATGGGGAATAATACGGATGGTGCAAATGAAGTAGATGCTGATTTTGTAAAAGAACAAGAACGGATAAATCGTGCAGACCAGGAGCCCTGGGCTTTTGGAGAAGCATCAACCGCCCTTGCCAAGTATGCGATTGAGTTGCGTTATCAATTGCTGCCTTATTTATACACGACCTTCTGGCAATATGTTCAGACAGGGCAGCCGATGTTACGATCCTTAATTTTTGCAGACCAGGAAGATCATAACTTATTAAAAGTTGAACGTGATTTCTTGTTTGGTGATCATCTGCTGGTCAGTCCGGTCATTAAAGAAAAAGCGAAATCGCAGGAGGTATATTTGCCTAAAGGTACCTGGTACGACTACTGGACTACCAAGGTATATCAAGGCGCCTCTAAATCTCGTATTAAAACATCTCTCCAGCAAATCCCAATCTTTGTAAAAGCAGGGGCAGTACTCCCTCATTACCCAATTATGCAGTATACAAAAGAGCGTCCGGTAGACGAACTTATGTTACATGTGTTTTACGGTGAGGGTACGAATAAGAGCCAGTTGTACGAAGACCAGGGAGATGGCTTTGAACATAAAGAAGGTGCTTATAGCTTGAAAGATTACACATTAGTTGGTGCATCGAAAAGCATCGAATTACAGCAGGAAAAATCCGGCAAACAATTCGATACTTATCTTAGCACTAATGTATTTTTATACGGTTTGCCATTTGAGCCAGCTAGTTGCGAAGTTGATGGTGCTGCTATCGAGTTTACAAAAAGTAAACGAAATGGCAATCCAGTATACATCATAAAAATTCCAAGTGGATTCAAAAAGCTTCAACTCAAAGCTTAATCCCGCTGGATAATCAGGGGTAAGGATCGAGATGCTTGCCCCTGATTTATTTTTATCCAATAAACACCAGGACTTAGACTTCCAAGATCTATTCTTAGCCCTTCCTCTGGTACACTTTCCAATTGTCTGATTAATTGTAATTGGCCTAAAGTATTATAAATCCGAATCGCTGTTGCTCCTTCTATTTCGCGAAAATTTGTCAGATAGATTTCATGACTTAAGCAAGGATTGGGAAAAACTTTAATTGCTTTTGTCTCTGTTGCGGCTCGGTTGAAAGTACGAACCTGACTATACAAATGAGTTCCGTCAATATCTGTTTGTTTTATCCTGAAATAAAACTGACCTACTTTAGCATGTGCAAAGACATAAGAGAACCTTGTGAGCGGAGTGAAAGGCACCCTATTCGCTATCGATTGAAAATTGATACCATCTTCTGAGTACTCTATATCAAATCGAATATGCGTAGCATCTGTTGCAACACCCCATTCAATACTTACAGAATCCGCCAATGGCCGAACGGTGAAATATTCAAAATCAACAGGTAATACTACGTCTTCAGAAAACACCCTGCTCTGACCATCAGCTGTCGTAAAATCTTGTAAAGCATCCCACATAAAATTTACAACCTCGGTATAATTATCCGCTACTTCTGAATCCACAATACTTGGCACTACATAATCTAGAGGGGCTCTTTCTTCATAAAGCGCCATATAAGTAACCAGTCCGGCGAGAAAATAGACCGTAGGTCGTCCATGAGGAGCATCGTCTTCATACAAAGTGGTAACTGGTATTTGCGTCAGCAAAGTCTCGCTAAAAAGTTCCGCCAGAATAGGGCCTACCGGAATCATCCGAATATCCTGATCCGGGCGCGAAGCGATCAGCGCATCATGATAATCAATCCACCAGTCGTGAAACGCCCCGGAGAGATAATCATTATACGCCTGAAACTCAGAGTCCGTTGGCGGAAAAGAACCATCTCCTAAATACCCAGCCATATCGGGCCAATTCTCATAGAGGAATATCCGCATTTCACTTTCCTGAGTATACAACCAGTCACTGATATCCTCCGTTGCTGAAATCGGAGTCATATTCGGATCATTATAATAAGGCTCGCTAGGTGCCTGGTATTGAATGAAGTTTCCGGCAGTAATTAAAATAGTATTAAAGTTCGCTTCTGAAAAGGTTTCGAAATCCGAGTCCCATACTGGATTAACGGAGTCATATCCCCATTGAGAAAATGGATTTAAATTAGCATGCTGCGGCAGAAAACCATACTGCCCACTTGCGCCATAATAATGCCCTGCATGATCCGCCAAACTTGCAACCCAATGCGGTACGGTTGTCTCATCACTCGGTGTTGGATATAAAGGTGGGCGATGATCGATCAAGCTATGACCAAAAATAAAATTACGGACAGTACTGGTCTGCGCTTTTAGGCCAAACATAAATGTCAGACTAAAAAAAATGATAAGATGGATTTTTTTGTAATTGAACATGCTAGATTTTTTTTCAAAAGTTGGATTAAGGACATTAACAGCTCAGCCGAAGGAATGACACTTCGAAAAGAACTACAAGTAAATGAGGTTAAGCATTATTTCAGGACAAGCTTCTCCAGATACATCTGGTCCCTGATTTTGAACGATATATAGTATACCCCACGAGGGATAGACTTAGGTAAGGATATTAAGTATTCACTGGTAACTTGCTCAGAAAACGTATCCTGAAAAACAAGCATTCCCAGTGGATTAAAAATGCGAACTTCGTCTATTTTATCTGGTCCGGAATTAATAATATTGATAGCACCATCAGAAGGATTCGGGAATACCTTAAAATCATGCTCAAGATTCATAAAACTCGTTGAAACTGTAAACTGAGAAGGATGCTTTAGTTGTGTTGTGTCCACCTTGGCAGAGATAAATAAATCCTCCTCCTCTGCGTTGATCCCAAGTACATTATTAAATTGTAATGGAAACGCTACACACGCAGTCGTATCAACCGCAATCCCAATAATTACATCCGTAATCACAATACTTAAGCGCCCGATCTTACCAAACCCACTTGTCGTCATTCCATCCAATCGGGTAATCGCAACGGCAGCATGGTCGATATCATCACTAAATTTATTGTAAGCAAATATCTCCTCATCAAGGCCCAACCAACTTTCCGTAAAATCGAAATTTACACTCTCGACATATTGAGTATCCATTTGAAGCTGGAAGCCTATCCCGTAAATATCTTCTATTGGGGCACTTTCACTTCCTAAATGAATATCTAATACTAAGGTTCCTCCAGGCTCGGTAACTGTATTCTGAGGAACAACAAATAAATCATTTCCTTCAATCTCATTACCTAGTAGCCCCGTAAAGGAATCATTAGTCCGGTTATAATTGATCGAAATCGGAAATTGATCCTGATCGTCCACTACCCCGTTTCCATCTGCATCCGCATGTTTAAAGTTTGCCCCTAAAAAAGGTAATACTCCCGTCCAATCCTCTGCATTTTGAGCTTCCCAATCTGTTGTCGGAGCCGTCCTTGCAGGACCGGTTGCTCCGAGAGCAAAGCCAAAAGCCAGGGCATCAAGATTATTTGCAATACCATTTGCATTTAAATCTCCGGGCCAAACACAATTCGAATCACATTGACCGTAAAGGCTAAGAGTACTGAGATAAACTAAGAAAAAGTAGATTATTACACGCTTCATAAATATTTCCGCATTATAAAATCAAATGTAGTCAATTAACAAGGAGATAAAAAGTACAAATTTCATTTTTTTTGAGTACATTAAACCTTAATTCAAACACATAAATACCTTATTATCAATATTTTAAAATAACTTAAACTCTAACTTTCTGAATTAAATGCATAAAGCTCAAATCATTAATTACTTATCTAATAGCTCAAAAACCGAAAAGCTACGCTTTCATGATTTTGTACATTCTCCTTTCTTTAATAAACATGAAAATACTAAACACTTACTCGACTATATTTATTCCGTAGATGATTGGGACAGCAAAAAACTCGATAGGAAGTTAGCATTCGCCTTCCTTTTTCCAGATAAAACTTTTGATGAGCAGCTTATCCATAATCTTTTATCTTATCTCCTACGCCTTTATCGACGCTTTAAGGCTTATCAAAATTTGGAGAAAAAACCAATAGATGAATCCCTGGCCTTGCTTGACGAAGCCCTCGACAATAATCAACAAAAACTATTCGTCAGTCAATCAAAAAAACTAGCGTCCACCCTAGCGAAAACCGAAGCAGTAAACGGCAGCTATTATCTTCAGTTAAGTCAATTACAACAGTTAAAAGACAAGTTTGATATAAAGTTTGGAAAAAGAACGAGTAGCGATCATCTCGAAAAAGCAATTACGAATTTTGATCAGTTTTATTGGAGCGAAAAGCTTAGAATGGCTTGTCAAATGTTAGCCCGGCACAAGGTCACCGGAGCAAAATATGATTTCACCCCCATCGACCAATTAATCCTCAGTATTCAAAAAGACCAACAACGCTTTGAATCCATCCCCAGCATTTGGCTCTATTACTTAATTTTTAAAATGACCAGGTCCGAGGATCAGGGTGTATTCAAAAGTATAAAAAGAAGAATACCAAAGGACATACATCATTTTCCGGAAGCTGAAGGCAGAGATTTATTTACGCATATTCTAAATTTTTGTATCGGCCAAATTAATCGGGGCAATAGCGATTTTAGAAAAGAGACATTTGAAATCTATCAACAAATGTTATCCTCCGGATTAATTTACCAGGAGGGAAAACTCCCTCAATGGGACTACACTAACATCGTTTCGCTTGGTTGTCAAACCAGTGCTTTTGATTGGACCCGAAAATTCATTTACGAACAAAAGGAATATCTACCCATTCAGGAGCGTGATAATACCTTCACTTTTAATTTGGCTTCTTTCCATTATAGTCAGCAACAGTATGATCCGGCATTAGAGCTATTACAGCAGGTAAATTTTACAGATGTATACTATAACCTATTTACCAGAATCCTCCAAATCAAAATCTATTGGGAAACAAAAAACTGGCAGACACTAGACTATGCACTGGACACTTTTAGAATTTATTTGCTCCGCCATCGCAAAATGGAAGACAAGCGTAAAAAAAGCGGCCTCAATCTTATTCGTTTTACCAAAAAAATACTAACCTTCGCAGAACTTTCCTCAACCCGAATAAGTAGCTCACACAAAGAAAAAATACTTAACCTTAAGTCCAAAGTTGAACAGAATGACCTTGTTCTACAAAAGGCTTGGTTATTACAGGTAATCGAACAAACCTTAAATTCCAACTTTTAAACGATACAAATGAAAATCCAACTCTGTTTATTAATATTCCTTGCCCTTAGCTGTACTCAAAATAAAGCACCAAAAGAAATGCAAGACACCACACCGGTTTCAAAAAACACTTCCTTCCTGCTAGGAACCTATACTTCCGAAGGAAGCGAAGGTATTTATCGCTATTCCATTTCCGAAGAAGGTATCTTAAAAAAGGAAAACCTCGCTGCGAAATCAATCCAGCCTTCTTTCCTGGCTTATACCGCAGATCGGAAATTCGTTGTAGCCGTCAACGAAGTCAATGATCTTGATGGCAATGGCAGCATAGAAAGTTTTAAGGTTGCTGAGGATCAACTCATCGCAATTAATAAACAGTCTTCTGGAGGAGCACACCCCTGCCATATCAACATTAATAATGATGGCTTTGTACTCACTTCAAATTACTCTGGCGGAAATATTGGAATGCATCAAATCGCTGCCGATGGAAAATTGAGCGACCTCCTTTTTGTGGAAGACCATAAAGGGCCAGAGCATAAGGAAGCGCATGCCCACTCAGCCTGGTTTTATGGCGCTGATGACAAGGTAGTATCCGTTGATCTTGGAACTAACGAGCTTTGGTTTTCCAGCATCAACAAAACAACAAAGCAACTCGATCAACAAACACCTGCTACCTTATTCATCAAAGAAGGAGCAGGGCCACGTCACCTTACTTTTCATCCAAATGGCAAATGGGCTTATGTAATTAACGAATTGAATAGTACTGTTTCGCTGATTTCCACCGCTGATCAATGGGAGCAAATCGCAGCCTATTCTACCCTTCCGGAGGATTTCGAAGGCGATAGTTTTTGCGCAGATATTCATATATCAAAAGATGGCCGTTTTGTATACGCTTCTAATCGAGGCCATAATAGCATTGCTATATTCGCCGTAAACGAAGCCGATGGCTCCTTACAACCACTCGCCCATGAATCCGTCAGAGGAGATTGGCCAAGAAATTTCGCACTCTCTCCAGATGATAATTTTGTAATCGTTGCCAACCAGCGCTCTAATAACCTAGTAGCATTTAAGAGAAATGCAGAAACCGGATTAATGACCTTTACCCATGAACTCCCGGCACCAACACCAACTTGCATTTTATTCTAAATCCCCCATGACTTATGATTAATGACTGATCACCTATGACTTATGATTAATGACTGATCACCTATGACTTATGAAAATCAACAGCACCCTATTCTTCCTCCTCCTAACCCTCTCCGCTTTCACTCAGCAATGGACCAGCACCAGCCTAAGCCCATTACCAGAGCGGGTAAGCAATAATGCAGTCTGTGAGGGATTTATTGACGGAACGCCTTATGTTTATTCCTTCGCAGGAATCGATAGTACAAAAACATCCGCAGGTATACACCTCCGCTCCTATCGGTATAACACAGCAGCCGATAGCTGGGAAACCATCCCAAGTCTACCCGACACCTTAGGAAAGATCGCAGCTTCAGCTAATCGAATCGGCGATATCATTTATATTATTGGAGGTTATCACGTATTCCCGACTGGTTCTGAGATCTCTTCTGACAAAGTACATCGATATCATATTCCAAGTAATACTTACCTCGATGACGGTGCCCCAATCCCTGTTCCGATTGATGATCAGGTCCAAGTTGTCTATAAGGATAGTTTGATCTTTGTTGTAAGTGGCTGGAGTAATACGCAAAATGTTTTTGATGTGCAGATTTATGATCCTGTTAATGATCTTTGGAGCATAGGCACACCGATCACCTGGATGGAGCAACCCGTCTTTGGAGGTGCCGGAGCGATCCTTGGAGATACCATTTACTTTTACGGAGGGGCGCGAAATGGTGATTTCTCTATTTCAAATGTCTTACGGAAAGGAGCTATTAATCCGAATAATCCAAGTGAGATCACCTGGAGCACTGAGTTTTTGAGCTCGAGTATCCGAGCATATCGTCCAACTGCCACAATATCTGGAAATGCCGTATTTTTTATCGGCGGATCGGATCAAACTTATAATTACGATGGCTTAGCATACAGTAATGGTCAGGGCGTTGAACCCAATAATCGTAGCTTTTATTATTTACCTCAGAATGCCAGTTTCGAAGCAGATGAAACCGTTTCGCTCCCTATGGATTTACGGGGAATTGCAGACATCAATGATGATGTTAAATATCTGGCCGGTGGTATGATTGCTGGCCAGGAAGTTACGAATCAATTGCTACGATTAGACTGGAATGGATTACCTACGAGTACAAGAAATATCATTGAGCAGAAACCACAATTAAGTCTATTTCCAAATCCCGTAACCAATAAAACCACTATCGAAATCTCAGATATCAATCTCCCTGAATCTTTTATTATTCGCTTATCCTCCGAACTCGGAAATGTAGTCCGGTATTTCAAATTAAGTGCTAGTCAATTAGAGCTTGACCTGAGCAATTTACCCAATGGGGTCTACTTCCTTAGTATCCCTGCACATCCTCAGCTTATACCTCAAAAATTATTGAAACTTTAGCCCGTCAGGGCGTTTTGTCAGCGTACGTTTCCGATAGTTATCATTCTGATAACTATCGGGCCCTAGAATGAAAAAAAGTTTACTATCTTAAACGCAGAAACGAGCTAGTCAAATGATAAGATATATTCTGACGGTCATAATATTAAGTGGTCTGCTTTTGAGTTGTAACCGAAAGAACAAACCAACTACCGCCTCTTCCCAAAAATTAGAAAATATTGACAAAGAAGATATTCTACCTAAATCGGAATTTCCGGCGGTAGATATCCAGCCAGAATTAGAAGAAGTTCCTCTTTATGTTATGGCTGAATTTTCTAAATCTGACTGCTATGGAGGGTGCCCTTCCTATGCTGTCAAAATCTACTCTGATGGCAAAATAGAGTACGAAGGATTTAATCAGGTAAGTCGTATCGGGAAATACAGAGCGACCCTTTCTGGTGAGCAAATACAACAAATCTATCAAGCGGTCGAGAAAGCAAATTACTTTGTGCTTAAAAATCAATATCCTAATGACGGTCGACTCATGAAAGATTTTCCGACGACCATGACTTATATAAAAAGAGGGGGCTTAGAAAAGCGTATTCAAAATAATTTTGATGCTCCATTGCCCTTGCAAAACTTTGAAGACTGGTTCGAACGTTTCTTACTCTCTCTCAATTGGAGTAAGTAAATTCGTTTTAATTTATAATCATACAAACTAATAGATATGGCAGTTAAGAATCCTCCTGGAATTGAAAAAATGATCTCCTACCCTGCATTTGATACCGTAGAAGAAAAACGTTTCTACCTAAAAAGAATGCTCGCCGGAGCTTTAAGAATTTTTGGCAAATTTGGTTTTTCGGAAGGCGTAGCCGGGCATATTACCTGTCGTGATCCAGAGCATACAGATTGCTTCTGGGTGAACCCTTTTGGTCTGTCCTTTCGACAGATGAAGATGTCAGATCTGATTTTAGTAAATGAAGAAGGCCAGGTTGTTGCCGGAAAGCACCCCCAATTAAATAAAGCAGCATTCGCTATTCATGCCGCTATTCACAAGGCACGGCCGGATGTCATTGCCGCAGCACATTCTCATAGTATTTACGGAAAGACCTTTTCTACTTTTGGAAAACACCTGGCCCCACTCACTCAGGATTCTTGTATTTTCTATGCGGATCATGGTCTGTTCAATGATTATACCGGAGTCGTTGAAGATTTAAGTGAAGGAGAACGAATAGGAGCAGCACTGGCAGATAAGAAAGCCGTAATCCTGCAGAATCATGGATTATTGACCGTAGGACATAGTATAGAAGAGTGTATTTTTTGGTTCGTCACCATGGAACGTACTTGTCAATCACAGATTTTGGCGGAATCCACCGGAAACGAATTAGTACTCATTGATCACGAAACCGCTTTACGTACTCGTAACTATGAGGTAGGATTCCCCTTAGCTGGTTACTTTAGTTTTCAACCTATGTGGCAGGACATCGTAAAAGAACAGCCAGAGTTTATGGACATTAAACAACCAGAACCAGCACTGGTACTTTCTTAAGATGAGTAAAATATATTTCTTTAGACATGCTCAAGCTTCATTCGGAGCTGCCAATTATGATGAACTATCTCCAAAAGGAGAACAACAATCAGTGGAACTGGGGAATTATCTCGTAGCTAAGCAATTTAGCTTTGACAAAATTTACCTTGGCCCATTAAAGCGTCAGCAACATACCTTCGAAATCGTAAAAAGCATCTACGATAAAAATAATCTTTCGCTACCTGAGCCAATAATTGAAAAAGGTTTATTTGAGCATGAAGGTCATAAAGCAATGAGCAAAATACTACCAAAATTGGTCGAGACCAATCCGCAGGTAAAAAAACTGGTAGAGCAGGCAAAAGATAATCCCGCACGAACCCGTGCGAATAGCCTACTTATTTTTCAGCGTTTTCTTGATGAATGGGTGGAAGGAAAAATAGATGTCGAAGGCATACTCCCCTGGAAAGACTTTCGCAAGGAAGTCAAAACAGGCTTAGATAACATTTTGGACAAAACAGGTTCCGGAGAGACCATTGCTGCATTTACTTCCGGAGGAACGATTAGTTCGATCACTGCCGAAGCCATGCAGATCATGAATGAAAAAAGAGTCATTGCCTTAAATTTCTCTCATCGGAATACAGCTTTTACTTCATTCTATTATTCAAGAGGGCAATTCAATTTGTTAGGATTCAATGAGATACCCCATTTAGAAGAAAGCATGATTACATTTGTATAAGTACTTTTGGGTGAGTATCATCAATTTCAAAAATACCTTTCATGGCTAAAGACAAAGAACAATCTGATAAAGAGGTAAGAGCCGATTTACAAGACCTGTACAATCGACAATCCTTTCTGAAGGATGAGCAACGTCCCGAAGCTATTGCCAAACGACATAGCAAATCTCTTCGGACAGCCAGAGAAAATATTGCAGACCTCTGTGACGATCAATCTTTTTTAGAGTTTGGATCACTCATCATGGCAGCACAAAGAGGACGGAAAAGTACGGAAGATTTGATGAAACAAACACCAGCAGATGGATTAGTCACTGGAATTGGTTCGGTGAATGGTCAATACTTTGACAAAGAAAAAAGTAAATGCTTTGTACTTAGTTATGATTATACTGTACTCGCCGGAACGCAAGGATACTTCAATCATAAGAAGACGGACCGAATGATGAAACTGGTGCATCAGAGTCGTAAACCTTTAGTGTTCTTTGTTGAGGGCGGTGGTGGCCGACCGGGTGATGTCGACCTGGATCTTCTGATGTGCGGTGGCTTGGATGTAAAAACCTT
The DNA here is from genome assembly GCA_020631105.1 of Saprospiraceae bacterium. Taxonomy (GTDB): domain Bacteria; phylum Bacteroidota; class Bacteroidia; order Chitinophagales; family Saprospiraceae; genus JAHDHW01. The sequence goes on from JAHDHW010000094.1 coordinate 20,069, forward strand.
TGTGGAATATGCCCGACTAAGCGGAAAGGTGCCCAGGATTGCTATTGTGGCAGGCTACTGCTTTGCCGGAAACGCTTCAATTGCTGGTTGTTCGGATGTAATTATCGCTACCGAAAATTCATCAATGGGCATGGGTGGCCCCGCTATGATTGAAGGAGGGGGCTTAGGTAAATTTCACCCAAAAGAAATAGGTCCGGCTCCTGTGTTGCACGCTAACGGTGTAATAGATATTTTGGTAAAAGATGAAGCCGAAGCTGTAATTGCTGCTAAAAAATACCTTTCCTACTTTCAGGGAGACCTCCAAACCTGGGAATGCGATGATCAGGAGATACTAAGAAATCTGGTGCCCGAGAATAGAAAATTTGCCTACGATCCTTATAAGATCATTCATCAATTAGCTGATAATGGCTCCGTCTTAGAACTTCGGGCTGGCTTTGCTAAAAACCTGATTACGGCTTTCATCCGAATTGAAGGAAAAGCAATGGGATTGATCGCAAATAGTACTAAGCATCTCGGTGGTGCAATCGATAGTGATGCTGCTGATAAAGCCGCCAGATTTATGCAATTATGTAATGCTTTTGGGATTCCTATGTTATCGCTATGCGATGCACCTGGATTTATGGTTGGGCCTCAGTGCGAACAAACTGCTATGATTCGGCACTCCTCCCGGATGTTCCTGGCAGGTGCTGCTTTGGATGTTCCTTTTCTAACGGTAGTATTGCGTAAAGCTTATGGCCTGGGTGCCATGGCGATGGCTGGAGGGAGTCTGCACGAGTCCTTCTTTACAGTTTCATGGCCAACGGGAGAATTCGGCGGTATGGGACTGGAAGGAGCAGTTAAACTCGGGTTTAAAAAAGAATTAGAAGCAGAGACAGATCCAGAGAAGAAACAGGCCTTGTATCAGCATTTATTAAAAACCATGTATAACCGAGGTAAAGCTATTAATGCGGCTTCCTATCTGGAATTTGATGAAGTAATCGACCCAAAAGATACTCGTCAATGGATTAGTACAGCTTTGCAGACTGTTTCGGAATCAAGCTATAAGCATCAGGCTAATCGAAATCTTGATAGTTGGTGAATT
>JAHDHW010000302.1 GCA_020631105.1 Saprospiraceae bacterium
CATGAAAAAGCAGAACCAAAAAAACACCAAAAAGTCTCGTCGTAAATTCCTTAAGCAAAGTGCTGTTGCATCTTCGTTTTTTATAGTACCCCGGTATGTACTTGGAGGTACGGGTTACACTCCTCCTAGTGACCGACTCAATTTGGCAGCCATTGGTGCCGGAGGAAAAGGGATTAGTGATATCAAAAACTCATCCGTTAATGGCCGGGAGAATGTAGTTGCACTCTGTGATGTAGATTTCTCTGGTTCTGCTAAAAACTCCATCGCAAATTTTCCAAAAGCAAAGCGATTTGCTGATTATCGAAAGATGCTGGATGAAGTAAAAGGTATTGATGCGGTGACAATTTCTACTCCTGATCATACACATGCGCCTGCCGCAGTCGATGCGATGAGTCGTGGGATGCACGTCTATGTACAAAAACCAATGACCCATAATATTCGGGAAGCACGCTTACTTACCCAAATGGCCCGCAAACAAAAAGTGGTCACGCAGATGGGTAATCAGGGCGCTTCGAATCCCAACTTAGGGGTCGTCCAAAAATGGGTAGACAATGAAAGAATAGGAAAAATACATAAGGTACAAATCTGGACGAATCGTCCGGTCTGGCCACAAGGCTTCGCCTTTCCAAAACCAGATGAAAGCCGTAGACCACAGGCACTAAATTGGGACCTCTGGCTAGGGCCGGCACCGGAAATCCCTTATACTCCAGAGCTTCACCCTTTCAACTGGAGAGGATGGTGGGACTATGGAACGGGAGCTTTGGGAGACATAGGTTGCCATATCATAGATATTCCATATCGTACTTTAGGGCTAAAATATCCACTTGATGCAGAATGTAGTGTCGGTGCAGTATTTACTAAAATGTGGACCCCGGATTATCATCCGGAAGGATGCCCTGCGACTTCTTTTGTTACCATGAATTATGCCGCAACGGATAAAACCAAATCACCAGTTGAAATGACCTGGAGTGATGGTGGTATTAAACCTTCTACCCCATCTTTGATTCCAGAAGGACATCAAATCGGTGGGCCTGGCGGCAGCAATGGCGTATTGATCCATGGAGAAAATGGCATCATCTCGACTAACATAAATGATAGTTCTCCACTTATGCCAAAATTATTTTTAAACGATGGTACGGTAGAGCTAGGTCCTCAAACGGAAAACTTCGACGAGCCCGAATACGGTCACCAAAGATTATGGGTAGATGCTTGTAAAGCTGGCTTCGACAGTAAAGAACATAAATCATTGACCTCTTCTTTCGATTATGCGGGTCCAATGACAGAAACCGTACTCATGGGTAATCTTGCGATCCGAAGTTATATGCTTCGTCGTGCAAATGGTCGAGGTCAAATGGAGTTTTACGGTCGCAAAAAATTACTTTGGGATGGCGACAATATGAAGATCACTAATTTTGAAGATGCGAATCAATTTGTTGGCCGTACTTATCGGGAGGGTTGGAAAGTGTAATTTGTAACTTTACAAAAACAGACAACAAGAATGATTAAATTCTTCCGAAAGATCAGACAGCAACTTCTGAGTCGAAATAAGTTTTCAAAATATCTTTTGTATGCTTTGGGAGAAATCATTCTTGTTGTAGTTGGAATTCTAATAGCTCTACAGCTTAATAATTTAAACGAGAATCGAAAGAATCGAATTACCGAAATACAGATTCTTCAATCGATTCAGAAAAATTTGCAAGAAGACCAGAAAAATCTAGACCGATCTATCGATCGGTATCTACTCACTCAAAAATATATTCTCCGGTTTTTCAATCCATTACCAATTCCTGATGATAGTCTGGCATTTGTAGCTACGAGGATGTCAGGGCACGCACCTTTTGTTCGAAACGAAACGGCTTTTACCTTAGCCGTAAATAGTGGAAAATTAGACTTAGTGAAAGACAAGGATTTAGTTCAACAGATACAACGCCTGTATGCATTTGAATATCCTTCCGTTGACAACATCCACGACAATATTGACGTGCAGATGAAAAAACTAAGAGCATTGACAGAGCAATATGAAGCCTTTGATATTAAGCAGGTTGTTCGAAGTGATGAGTTCTATGATCAGTCTTATGTTTTACCCTGGAATTTGAATAATTTAAAATTAAGAAATGAAGATCCCAAACTAAGGGCAGCGCTTAAACATAGTTACCCGAACATAGACATTCTGCTAACTTTTTATTACAGTCTAAAAAAGAAAAACCAACACATCCAGGATGATATCAAAAGGTATATGGAAGCATTTTTGTAGGTTCAAACTTATAGCTTTAGAATGTTTAGTTCTCAAAACACAAAACCTTATTCGAACATGAAAAATCTACTGTCACTCCTGTTCTTATTTTTTTCGTTTTCAGGATTCAGTCAGCAAAATTCTACCATTGATTTCACCCTTGGTATAGATTACACCTATCGTACCGTGGATGCAGATGCATCTTTTAATGAAATATTGGAGATTAGAGATCAGGAGACTGGCAAATTGAACTGGCGAGCAGGATTTAATTATAGTACCCGACTAAGCAAATCTCTACTAATTAAAACCGGTTTACGATTTGCGAGTATTGGCTATAAGCTAAATCGTTCTGATTTACAATTTGGCAGCCAAAATAATGGTAACGGAGGTTTTGATCCAGATGTGGAGGGGCTAAGCTTTAATTATAATTATTACTTTTTAGAAACGCCATTAATGCTTCGCTTAGAAAGTAAAGAGGTAAAAAAAATCAGTCCTTTTGTAGAGGCTGGTTTTTCAGGAATGTTCTACCTAACTACTCAAATAATACGAGTCGAGAGTGGTGACAAATCTATCTCTTATGAAAAGGAAATCCTCCCGGAGTTGAACAAGTTTCAGTTGGCCCTTAATCTATCGGTAGGATTGAATATTACGCCTAACGAAAACATCCAGTTTTTTGCACAACCCATCTTCCGTTACCACTTAACAGAGATGAGTGGTTATCCGATTGAGGAACATTTATGGAGTGCTGGATTGGAAATTGGTCTTCGAAAAAAACTAGATTAAAACGTCTCACATTGTGCTCCAGCATTTTGCTGTTCCGCGAGGAAGTTTTCTATAAAATCAATGTCTTCCATCGTCCGAACTACTTGCCCATTACAAAACTCGGTGATCTCTATTATCATCTGCAATGATTGTTCATGCGGTCCTAAGACGCAGGCCTCATAGGTCAGCAGAGAATCACAAACTATGAAAACCTGGGGATTAAAAGGATGTGTACAACGATAACATTCTTGAACTTCCTCATCATCATCTTTTTTACAAGCTAAAAAAAGGGTACTCAAAACTACTGTAAGGAATAAAATTGATTTAAAAATTTTCATGCTTTATTAAAAGGTTTTTGTTGCTTTATTAAAAATTGTTTCAAGTTTAGGCCGAGCGAAGCAAGGCCGTAACT
>JAHDHW010000095.1:0-7031 GCA_020631105.1 Saprospiraceae bacterium
AACTCACTCACCCGCTAACTGTCAATAACTCATCACCCGCGCCAATCCCTCCGAGAAATCCCTAGCATCTCGATAAGCAGGCTCAATAATCAGCATACCTTTCGGATTAATGTAGCCAATCCCTTCCCTAAATGCGGCTCTTGCCAGGCCTTCTGAGAAATCCCATGCGAGACCAAATTGAGCTGGCGTAATTTCACGGCCATTAAGATCAATAAAACCCCAAAGACCATCTTTTTGATAAGCAGCTTTGCCATCCACAAAACTATATAATAGTTCATACTTTATCGGAATAACAATTTCTCCATCTTTGTCGGCATAACCATAAAAGTTGTTTTTTAGAATCTTCCAACGGCCATGCCCCGCATATTCTAAAGATTCAAAGGTCGGATCAATAATCCATTTCCCCCCCTTATCAATCAAGCCCCATTGATCATCCTTCCGTACTGCTGCTCTTTCTTCATGAAAATCACTCGCTGAGCTAAACGTACCCGAAAACGCCAGCTGGCCCTGTAGGGTTAAATAGTGATATGAGTCAGCTTTCTTTACTCTAAATAACTCATTAGAGATATCATAAACGCGGTCATAGCTTGGCTTTATTACAATTTTACCGTTTTTATTTACCAAGCCTTGGAGTTCATTATACTGAATTCTTGCATACCCTCCTTTGAAGGACCATGCCTTTTGTAAGGTATCTTTAATGACCAGGTTTCCACCTTTATCAATAAAGCCAAAACCATTTTCGGTTTCTATAACAGCCAGGCCATCGCTGAAGTTTTTGGCACTTTCATATTGGAGCGGAATGATCTCTGTTCCCGTGTCATCGATAAAACCTTGCTTGCGCTCGAAGTTCTCAGCTCTTAATAATCCATCACTAATTGTCCAGAGAGATTTATATGTTGGCTTGAGGATAAACTTGCCCTTCTTATCTATAATACCCCAACGAGCTTTCTTACGAACGACGGCTAAGCCCTCCTTAAAGTTACGGGCATCATCGAATTGATAGCCAATGACTAAATACCCTGCTTTACTTATAAAGCCCCATTTAAAACCTGATTCGTCATATTCTTCATCAAGAGGAGGGAGCTCCACTACAGCTTCTGCTATATCTTGATCTGGATTTTCTGTACTTTGATCAGCTTCGCTGAAGCAAGCGATGAAGAAAATTAATATGAAAAGAAGTAAGTATTTATGTTGCATCCTATTAAGACTCTACGAAACAACTTTATTCTCCGCAAGAGCATTTAATTTTCATAAAGGTAAGTATTTCGGTGCATTCTGTTTATGGAGGAGCTGCTCTATTTAGAATTCGCTATATTTTTTATAATTTCGCAGCCAGTAAAGTGCAAACTTAGCATTTTTTGATCACCTGCCTGAATCAATTACCAACCGCAATACAAGTATATTTTACATGAAAAAATACCGTAATTACGTATTTCTATTATCAATCATCACCCTAAGCGCTTGTTTTAATTTGGAAAAGTCAAACCCCTTTCGCCAATATCCAGTTTATACTGGAAAAGATCTAGGTCTTACTTATACACCTGAGCAATCTACCTTCAAAATCTATGTACCTGAAGCTGAAAAGGTTGTTATGAATTTTTATGAAGATGGAGATCAGTCTGATTCTTATTTAGTAGATCAGATGACACGTAGAGACAGCGGTATTTGGGAGACAACGATCGAAGGCGATCTGCTTGGCAAGTTTTATACCTTCCAGGTATTTCGAGGTAGAGGATGGTTAAGAGCAGTCCCTGATCCTTATGCCCAGGCCGTAGGCGTTAATGGCAAAAGAGCCATGGTAGTTGATTTGTCCAAAACTAATCCTGTAGGATGGGAAGAGGACCAAAGACCTCCCTTAGCGAACCCCAATGATATCATAATATACGAGTTACATGTTCGGGATATGACGACCCATGAGTCTGCACCTTTTGTCAATCGAGGAAAGTTTTTAGGACTAACCGAAAGTGGAGTGACCAATGCAGAGGGGCTAAGTGCTGGTATCGATCATATTAAAGAACTAGGCGTAACGCATGTTCACTTGCTACCATCCTATGATTTCCTATCGGTTGATGAATCTCGACCGGAGGATAATGAATTTAATTGGGGCTATGACCCGCAAAATTATAATGTCCCGGAGGGGAGCTATAGTACTGATCCTTATGATGGTGCAGTACGGATTCGGGAGTTTAAGCAAATGGTTAAAGCATTCCATGATGCAGGGATTCGAGTCATCCTGGATGTAGTCTATAATCATACTGGTGCTTCCATGGAATCCAATTTCTATTCAGTCCTTCCTGGTTACTATTACAGACTTAATGATGACGGAACTTTATCAGATGCTTCTGCCTGCGGAAATGAAACGGCTTCAGAACGCCCAATGATGCGAAAGTTCATGATTGAGAGTGTGATGTATTGGGCAGAGGAATATCATCTCGATGGATTCCGATTCGATTTGATGGGAATTCATGATATCGAAACGATGAATCAAATCAGTGCAAGCCTTCATGATCTGGATCCGTCCATCTTCGTTTATGGTGAAGGGTGGGCAGCAGGCGATAGCCCCTTGCCGGAGGACTTCAGAGCAGTAAAGAAAAATACGCCTCAGCTCAATGCCATAGCTGCCTTTAGTGATGATATAAGAGATGGATTAAAAGGTCATGTATTTACACATGATGCACGTGCATTTATCAGTGGGAAACCCGGCCTGGAAGAATCGGTGAAATTTGGGATCGTTGCGGCTACTAAACACGATCAATTGAATTACAAAGCAGTCAATTATTCAAGAGCTCCCTGGGCAAATGGGCCGGATCAGTGTATTAACTATGCATCATGCCATGATAATCACACTCTCTTTGACCGATTGAAAATCAGCTGTCCGGAAGAGCCGGAGTCTGAGTTGATCAAAATGCACAAGTTAGCCAATACGGTTGTACTAACCAGTCAGGGCGTTTCATTTTTACATGCCGGAGTTGATTTTCTTCGAACTAAAAATGGGGTAGAGAACTCCTTTGAATCTCCGGATTCCATTAATCAGATCGACTGGAATCGAAAAACGAAATACAAAGAAGTATTCGATTACTACAAAGCTTTGATCGAGTTGCGTAAGAAGCATCCTGCTTTTCGTATGAATACGACAGAAGCCATTCAAAAGCATTTAAAGTTTTTGGAAACCGGTGAAAACCTTATCGCCTACCAAATCAGTGATAATGCCAATGGAGACAGCTGGAAGGATATTATATTAGTCTTCAATGGGAATAAAGAAGCACAAGAGGTAAATATTCCGGAAGGCGATTTTACCATTATTGCCAAAGATCATAAAATCAATGAAGCGGGCTTAGGAAAACAGAGTGGGGGAACCGTTCAGGTAAGTGGCCGCTCCGCTTTAATCCTGGCCAGGTAATCCTTTTGGCCTTGCACCATGTTAGGTTAATAAATGGTACAAGGCTAAAATCGGATAGGAGCATTTGCTATTTTGACAGTGCTACTTCCTGCTCTAAAAGCATTAGCTTTAATTTCAAAGCTTTTTCGGAGCTGGATTCCTTTACCTTAGAATTATACAGCATCTCTCTGATTTGCGAGAGCACTTTCTCATCATAAGTTTCAACGATTAATTGATGAATAGCTGATTTCAAACTTGCAGTGTTAACCATAATGCGATTATTTAAAAGGTGACAAAATTATTTTAATTGATCTAGTAAAAAAGACGTAATTGTTGCTTTTTAAAAAACTGGTGAAGCTCCAGATTATAGCCCGGCCATTCTTTATCCTGGAAGTATAGTTTCTTGGCCAATTTGAATTGTTGCTTTACAATATCTGCTATATTTCCCTCCCCGGACATTCGTTTGCCAAACTCATTACTGCCAAGCTCCCCATTATGAACCTCGTTGATTTTGTTCAATATTTTTTCAGCTCGATCCGGAAAAGTCTTGCGGAGCCAATCTTCAAATATTTGAGCTACATCACCATTAAGCCGAATCATGGTGTATCCTATACTTCTGGCACCAAGCTTACTCGCTTTCTCTGCGATCCCTAATATTTCATGTTCATTCATTCCGGGGATTACCGGAGCTATCATTACATTGACAGGGATACCCGCTTCTGCTAACTTTTGTACAGCCCGAAATCTGGCAAATGAGCTAGCAGTCCGAGGTTCCAAAAATTGTCGGAGTACTTCATTACGAGTTGTGATGGAAATAGCCGCATGGACTAAGTTATGCTCGGCCATCTTCGTCAGAATGTCTAGGTCGCGTAGGATCAAACTATTTTTGGTGATGATGCTAACTGGATGTCGATACTTCCACAAGATTTCCAGCATTTGCCGGGTGATCTCCAATTCCTTTTCTATAGGTTGATAGCAATCTGTATTTCCGGAAAGCATGATCGGTGTTGCTTTCCAACGCTTTGACTTTAGCTTCTCCTCCAGGAGTCGCGGAGCATCTCTTTTGACCAGGATTTTTTGCTCAAAGTCCAGCCCGGCACTATAGCCCCAATAGTTATGACTATTTCGGGCATAGCAATAAACGCAGCCATGTTCACAACCCTGATAAGGATTCATGGAATAGTCAGCAGGAATATCAGGACTCTCTACTTTATTGAGAATGGTTTTCGCTGCTACATCAATAAATTGTGTGCGGATCTGAGAGGAACCCTCATTGAGCAATCTAGTGGTACTCTCATCGCTTACATGTTTGTCAAAGCGATTTGAGGGATTAATCTGGGCACCTCGGCCTTTTAGAAATTGATCTGACATTTGCCTTTGATGAATTTAAAGGCAATATACAGGAAAGATTTCAACAATGAAACATTTTGTGTTTTAAAAATTAAAAAACAACAAAAATGTTTTAAAATTCTATTTTACAGTAAGCTCTACATAAACTGGTAAATGATCACTATAGCCTCCATAATAATTTGGACCACCATAGGTTCTGTTTGGCGTCAAGCCATACTTAGGATTATCAAACATCATCCAGGTTTCCTGAAAAACAGTTGGTTTGGTCACCTTTAGCTTAGAGTCTGCATCCACCAGGTTTCCGGAAGTGATGATATTATCCAGCATATTCCAGTTGCCCCGGTAATTATAAGTCCCTTTGTCCTGAGCATCCAATTCAGCCATACAATTATAGAGCATCTTGCGCTGAGGTTTACCATTGAGTGCTTTTGCACCAAGTGTTTCGGAGATACTATTATTGTCCGGCTCATCATTCATGTCCCCCATAATAAGGATATTTGCATCTCCATCTTTTGCAAAAATATCATCAACTTTCGCCCTCAACTTACTGGCAACAAGTGTACGTTTAGGTTCACTAGCCGCTAAACCACCGCGTCGACTGGGCCAGTGATTAACAAAGACATGCAAAGGCTGTCCCATCAATATTCCTTCCGCATAAATGATATCCCTACTCGTATAATCAGGTTCTATTTCCGCAGGAAAGTTTATTCTTATATACTCTGAGTTGGTCACCTTAAAAGCATCCTTTTGATAGATCAATGCACAATCAATCCCTCTTTTATCGGGAGATTCGTAATGCACAATACCATAATTACGTTTAGCCAGGCCTCCGGTCTGAATAAGGTCTTCGACCACTTTTTTGTTTTCCACCTCCGATAGTCCAAGTAAAAGTGGATAGCCCATAGCTCCAATGACCTTCTCCAGGTCGGCGAGTTTCTTTTGGTAGCGTTCGGTATCCCATTTTTGTCGACCTTCTGGTGTAAAGTCCTCATCGCGTTTGTCTGGATGGTCAACGGTGTCAAACAGGTTTTCTACATTATAGAAACCTATACGATAGGGTTGATCCAAATTGCTCACGGCTACTTTTGGGGAAGAACAATTGGAGACCACAAGACAGATCAATAAAAGAAAGCCAAGTAGACTAAAAGGATGTTTAAGCTTCATAATTTTTGCATTGAAATATAGGTCAATTAAAGGGCTAATTATTTTTGTGCACTTCTTTGCCGAAGTACATGGTCCGCTAATACCAGTGCAGTCATTGCTTCTACGATTGGCACTGCTCTCGGTACCACACATGGATCATGTCGGCCTTTACCGGTAACCACCACAGATTCACCGGCTTCATTCACGGATTCTTGCTCCGCAACGATAGTCGCAACTGGTTTAAAAGCTGCTCTGAAATAGATATCCATTCCATTAGATATACCTCCCTGAACACCTCCCGAATAATTTGTAGCAGTTTTAATTGTACCTCCATCATTATAAAAGGCATCATTATGTTCAGAGCCACGCATCGTTACCCCATCAAAACCACTTCCGTATTCAAAACCTTTACAGGCATTGATACTCATGATCGCTTTAGCGAGGTCAGCATGTAACTTGTCAAATACTGGTTCGCCCAATCCGGTAGGGCAGCCAGTAACCACACATTGTACAACACCTCCAATGGTGTCTCCATCTTTCCGGACAGCCTTGATCAGCTCGATCATTTCTTCTGCCTTCTGAGGGTCCGGGCAACGGACGATATTATCTTCGGTAAGTTCGAGGTTTAAGTCTTTATAATTTTTTTCAAGTTTTAAAGGACCGACCTGCGAGACAAATGCCTGTACTTTAATCCCCATGTTTTCCAGAAACTGTTTGGCAACTGCTCCTGCAGCAACACGAGCAGCGGTCTCCCGTGCCGAAGACCGTCCTCCTCCGCGATAATCTCTCAATCCATATTTTTCCTGAAAGGTAAAATCTGCGTGTGAAGGTCGAAACTTATCCGCGATATGACTATAGTCTTTGGAGCGCGCATCACTATTCATGATGATCATACCAATGGATGTACCGGTAGACTTGCCTTCAAAGATTCCAGATAATATCTGGACTTCATCACCTTCTTTTCTTTGGGTTACAATCTTAGATTGACCAGGACGCCTGCGACGCATTTCTGATTGAATAAATGCTTCGGAGATATCAATACCCGCAGGGCAACCGTCGACTATGACACCAAGGCCCTTACCATGCGATTCACCAAAGGTGCTTATCCTAAAAACTTGACCAAATATATTTCCTGCCACTACTTAAATTTTGATGTTAA
>JAHDHW010000095.1:7131-21005 GCA_020631105.1 Saprospiraceae bacterium
GCGAAGTTAAGGATTAGATACTTCAAAAGATAATCCCTCAATTGACAAATCATTTCAAGTGGCTAAATGCCTGGATAAATTTGCCCAAATGGAGTGTTTTTTGGATTCGCTGATCTTCGAACCCGGAAATAAACTGGGAATAAACGAATCATTAGCTACATTTGCAGCCCAATAAGGAACCATTGGAGCTTAGCTTTGTTTCTAATGATGGAAATTTGCAAATTAGGGGACGATGATGCCTTCAAACAGGCTTTTTTGATAAACGATATTTGCAACGATCATTAACAGACTACCGTAAAGGATTATATCCTTCGTAATGGACCGGGATTGAAACGACCAATATTATGTTACTGCAGCCAAAAGATATTTACGAAAAGTTAGAGTTTGATAAGGTTATTGACCTGTTGACCGAAGAGTGTTTAGGAGATTTTGGAAGAGAAAAAATTCAAAACCTACCTATTGAAACAACACTTGAGCCAATAAAGCAGAAATTACACCATGTCAGAGAGTTAAAGTTATCAATTGAAGAAAAACATTTATTTCCTATTGATGCTTATCCTGAAATCACAGAAGATGCTAAAATGTTGCAGATTCAGGATTACGTTTTATCCATTGATGCAACTCAGCGAATAAATAGAGTGCTTAAGATGGTGAATAACATCCTGGCTTTCTTTAGTAAGAATCGTATTGAGATTTACCCGCACCTATTTAGCATCATTTCAACTATTGAATTCGATAAAACACTCATCAAAGAAATTGATCGTGTTATTGATGACGAAGGACAAGTAAGACCTGATGCTTCTCCGGAGTTATCGACTATTCGAAGAAAACTAAATGGCAAACACAAAGAGCTGGATCGACAGTTTCGAACCCTAGCCAATCTATACAAACAAAAAGGCTGGTTGGCAGATACTGTTGAAAGCTTCCGTAATGGCAGACGGGTACTTACGGTTCCTTCAGAGCATAAACGTAAGATTCGCGGGATCATTCATGACGAATCGAGTACTGGAAAAACAGCCTTTATTGAACCAGAAGGTGTGATCGATATCAATAATGATATCTTCGATTTGGAACAAGAAGAAAAGCGAGAGATTTTTAGAATTCTTAAAGCACTCAGTCAGGCCATCCGTCCTCATGCGCACCACCTTTATACCTATCGTGAAATACTTGCCACTTTTGATGTCATCCAGGCAAAAGCCCGGCTAGCGATTCAGATGGATGCGGATATGCCAAAGATTAAGGATAAGCCGCACTTTGGATTTATCAAAGCTTTTCATCCCTTACTGTATCTAAAAAATAAGGCCCAGGGCAGAAAAACTGTTCCGTTCCATTTAGTTTTGGAAGGTGCCAATCGAATCCTGGTACTTAGCGGACCTAATGCTGGTGGAAAATCCATCACCATGAAAACAGTCGGCCTTCAGCAACTGATGTTGCAAACAGGTATGCTGATTCCTGCCAGTAAAGAATCAGAGGTTGGCATTTTCAAAAAACTATTCGCGGATATTGGGGATCAACAATCCTTAGAGGATGACCTTTCGACTTATAGCTCCCGACTCCAAAACATGAAAAACTTTCTGGATAAAGCGGATGCCGATACGCTTATCCTGATCGACGAGTTTGGCTCGGGTACTGATCCTAAAATTGGAGGTGCCATCGCGGAGGCAATCTTGCGTAACCTGAATTTTCAAAATATCTATGGTGTAATTACTACACACTACAGTAATCTGAAAATGTTTGCGTTCAAAAATAAAGGGATTGTAAATGGATCGATGACTTTTGATAAGGATACCTTATCACCAACTTATCAGATGAAAGTTGGCCGGCCGGGAAGTAGTTATGCTTACGAGATTGCTCAGAAAAGTGGATTGTCCAAAAAGGTACTGGATTATGCAAAGCATAAAACGGGTAAAAATGAAAAGGCAATTGACGAATTGCTCGTTGATCTGCAAAGGGAAAAACAAGAGCTTCAGGAAAAACTCGCTAAGCTTGCAGAAAAAGAACAAAACCTAAAGAAGCTTATTAAAAACTACGATAACCTTCAAAAAGATTTAGAGTTTAAAAAGAAGAAGTTCAAATTAGAATCTAAGGAACAATCTCTTCAACAAGCTGCACAGGAAAATAAGCAGATGGAAAAACTCATCCGAGAAATTCGGGAAGAGAAAAACCTGGAGAAAGCCAAGAAAATGGCTGCTGAAGTTAGAGCCGAACGTAAAAAACTGAACGAAACCGTAAGCGGCTTGCGCCAGGATATTTATTATCAAGATGATCCGAAGCAAGGGGAGAAGAAGCCTATTCAGGTTGGGGACTTTGTAAAATTGAGAACCGGAGGAGCTTCCGGGAAGGTGGAATCAATTGAAAAAGGTAAGGCGGTAGTTTTGATGGGGCTCATGAAAATGACCACTAAAGTCAAAGATCTTTTACATGCTAAGGAGCCGCTGGATATCCGTTCAACCAAAAGTGTGCAAACGGATATGGTCAAAGCGAGTGCTACCTTTGAGTCAAAAATTGATCTTCGTGGTCTTCGAAAAGAGGAATCTATAAAAATATTAGAGGACTTCGTGGACAAAGCATTGGTTTCGAGTGCTACCCAACTTAGAATTGTCCATGGAAAAGGGGATGGAATTTTACGAAAAGTTGTCCGGCAAAAGCTAAAAGAATATAAAGGTATTCGCGAAATTAGACACCCAGAAGAAAGTGATGGTGGAGTAGGTGTTACGATTGTTGAGTTTGAATAATATAACAAAGTAATGACTGCAGAGAGTTTCCTTAAATTCAGTAAGTTAGCGTTCTTTTATTTGGCATGACTCAGAAATAGCCTAAAATCTTTTTATGTTCCCTGAATACATTTGGTTTAGTCTTTGAAATGTAAGAACTTTGCAGGCCTCTATTCTTAACGATAGGGTTTTAGTCTAAATGCGCTTATTCGCTATATTATTTAAACAGATTTTACGAGATATTACAAGAAACAAGAGCCGGTTTAAATTGTAAGTACCCGTGTAAATCATAAAACTCCAGTTGCTTCAAAAAGTAACTTAAAACTGCTATATCGCAGCCCATTCCGGTTCATTATAAATCAATATGGAAAACATAGGTCAATTAAAAGCTTTTCTCTCTGTACCAAAAGATATTGTAATAACTTCGCATAGGAATCCTGATGGAGATGCGATAGGTTCTTCACTAGCGCTATATTTATATCTAAACAAGCTTGGACATACGGTAAGGGTCATTTTTCCTTCTGAATATCCTGACTTTGTCGCCTGGCTACCCGAGGCTGAAAAAATTACTATTTATGATATCGAGCCTGACCTTTCTGAGGACTATGTAAAACGTGCGGATATTATCTTTTGCCTGGATTATAACTCTCTTGACCGAATTGATAAATTAGGCGAATTAATAGGAAGTCTTCCTTCCACTACCTTGGCGATGATTGATCATCACCTGTATCCTGATATCAATGCTGAATACCAAATATCAGAACCCTCCGCAAGCTCGACCAGTGAGTTGATCTATGACTTTATCGAACAGCTCGGAGATATCCAAATGTTAGATACAGATATTGCTGAATGTATTTTTACAGGAATCCTGACAGATACGGGTTCTTTTAAATATAGTACTACGCCTAAGTTATTCCGAATCGTTGCAAATCTTCTGGAACTTGGTGTAGACGATGTCAAATTACAAGACCTTATTTTTAATAGCCAGAAAGAAAAGCACCTTCGCTTATTGGGGCATTGCCTCAAAAACAGAATGGAGATTCTTCCCGAATTCAGCACGGGTATCATCTGGTTAACCCGTAATGACTACGAGACTTTTGATATACAGCGAGGAGATACGGAAGGAATCGTAAACTTCCTGCTAAAACTTAAAGCCGTAAAGATTGCTGCCTTCATTACGGAACAACCCACCATCGTAAAACTTTCATTACGCTCCAAAGGTGATATTTCAGTTCAAGAGATTGCCAAAAAACATTTTAAAGGTGGTGGACATAAAAATGCCTCAGGTGGTTCTTCTTTCGGATCCCTAAAAGGTACAATCAATAAACTTAAAAGCATCCTTCCGCAATACAAGGAAATGATTTCTGCATAATCCTTGCATGTAAACTGTAAAAGCATAATAATCTCATGATGAAATTTCAACATTCTTTAGTGCTCATTCTGATCCTTGCCTTTTTTGCAGGCTGTGAAGAGACTCCTTCTAATATTAATGAGGATGCCGAAACTACTGAAGTAACTGATCAAACACCAGTTAATCCTAATGCAACTTTTGATGTAAAAGGACAAACAGAAAGTGGTTATCCTTATGTTCATCATGTCAATAACAACGGCCCTAAGCCCAAGGAAGGGGATCAGGTCAGTTACCATAAAATCGTTGCTCAAAGTGATACGATTCTCTTGCAATCTACTTATATGATGCTTGAGCCCCGCCGCGATGTATTGACGCCAAAGGATTCTTTGACTCCGCCTTATAACCCAATTTATGAAGCGCTGTTTTTAATGTCCGTTGGGGATTCACTAACGGTATATCAATCACTCGCTGATTATCCCGCTGATCAACTACCAAAAGGCGTAGCGAATACGGATCATTTTGCCTACAAATTGAAAATGCTATCCATCAAACCAAAGGATGTCATTGATAAGGAAATTGCAGGAATTAAGGCACGACATAATACGGCTAGTGATTCTCTAGCACAATTTATTACAGATTATAAGTCAGGTAAACTTGATGATAAAATCGTCACTACTGAAAGTGGCTTGAAGTATGTAATCCACCGGCAAGGTACTGGAAAGACCGTTAAAGACGGGGGATTTGTAAAGGTACATTACGTTGGAATGCTAGAGGATGGGACTATCTTCGATGAGAGCTTTAAGAAAGTAACACCTTATGCTGCCCGGATCGGTCGCGGACGAGTAATCGCTGGTTGGGACGAAGCCTTAGCACTTATCCCGGAAGGAACAGAAGCTACGCTTATCCTGCCACATGAGCTGGCTTATGGTGTTGCAGGTGATCCGCCAACTATCCCGGAAAGAGCAACATTATTCTTCTTTATAGATTTGATTAAGACTTACTAATCATTAAGCAAAATTGCTCCTTAAATGTATAAATTAAGGAGCAATTTTGTTTTGATGCCTTCCTGCCATAGTCAGTTTAAAAGATCACTAAGCCGAGCATAGGCTGGATTAGTGAGCTTAATGAACGGTTTCTCTGTACATACTTAAAATTCCTAAAATCTTATTTGGTTCTTCTTTGTATAGCTTTTCGTGATACAATTGTGATACTTATCGCCTACATTTGTTTAAATTTAAAGAAACAAGTAGAACTAGACCGATGAAAAACGTACTGATTATAGAGGACGACACCAACATCGTCGATTTACTAGAAATTCACCTAAAAGATCTTGATTGTTCGATTTCGAAAGCCTATGACGGCGAGTTCGGATTAAACTCTGCCTTGGCCGGTAAGTTTGATCTGATTATCCTGGATGTCATGCTGCCAAAGATGGAAGGACTTGAGGTATGTCGACAAATTAGAGCCAAAAATAATGCGACTCCAATTCTTATGCTGACAGCAAAGTCTGAAGAGATTGACAAAGTGCTGGGGCTCGAAACCGGAGCCGATGATTATCTAACGAAGCCTTTCAGTGTACGGGAGTTTATTGCAAGGGTAAAAGCAATTTTCCGACGTACTCAGTTTATGAAGCAAAGCATGGAGGACAAGGATAATTCCATCCTGGAGTACGAACCTTTAAAAATCGATGTAGACAAGCGTAAGGTCACGATTCAGGATCAAAGAGTAGAATTATCACCAAAGGAATTTGAACTACTAACTTTACTTGCTTCTAACCCCGGTAAAAGTTTTAGCAGACAACGGATCCTCAACCTGGTTTGGGGATATGATTTTGAAGGCTACGAACATACCGTTAACTCCCACATCAATCGCCTACGAGGCAAAATCGAACAAGATATCAACGAACCTAAATACATTCTGACTACTTGGGGTGTTGGTTATCGCTTCAACGAAGAAGCTTAAAATACAATCTCATGGGTAACAATAACAAACTATTTTTTAAAATTTCGCTGGCTTTGCTCGGGGTGCTTATTGCCTTGGGTTTAAGTTATGTTTTTATCTCTGGATATATTTCTAATCGATACCTCAGAGAAGTGAATCAAAAACTCTATGGAGATATTGCCGAGAGTACGGTTAAAGAAGTTCAGCCACTAGTAGATGGTGAGGTAGATACTTTAGCTATCCAGAAGATCATGCACGGTATGATGCTGGTTAATCCAAACGTGGAAGTTTACCTTTTGGATACCGTTGGGTCGATTATCACCTACGTAGCACCTTACCAAAAAGTAGTGCTGGATAAAGTGAATATGGCACCTATTCATCAGTTTATTGCTGAAAAAGGTGAAATGTATATCGAGGGAGACGACCCTCGACACTTGGACAAATGTAATGTATTCTCTGTCGCACCGCTGATCAAGGATGATAAGTTGGAAGGCTATGTCTATATCATTCTTGCGGGAGAAGAACAAGCGGCGGTGACTTCGAGTTTGTTTGGAAGTTATATGGCGCGCTATGGGGCAAATATTTTCTTTATCTCACTCATCGGTGCCTTATTGATCGGTACATTAGCCATTTACCTTTTAACCAGAAATTTAAGTAGAATCACCGATACAGTCATCCGTTTTAAAGAAGGAGACTATGAAGCTCGTATCCCGGAAGATCAAAAAGGCGACTTTGTCCCACTAGCCAATACTTTTAATGATATGGCTGATACGATCAATGCAAATATCGAAGAAATTAAGTCTGTTGAACGACTACGAAGAGAGCTCATTGCCAATGTCTCTCATGATCTAAGAACGCCACTTGCCATTATGCAAGGCTATGTCGAGACTTTGATCATGAAAGAAGATACGATTAGCAAAGAGGATCGGGTTAAGCATTTAAATACGGTGCTGAGTTCATCCAAGCGATTATCAAAATTAGTAGGACAACTTTTCGAATATTCGAAGCTTGAAGCCAAGCAGATTCAACCACAAAAAGAGCCTTTCTTCATGTCAGAATTGGCGCAGGATGTCTTGGCGAAGTATAAGATTCTTGCAGAGAAGCGTAATATTCAATTGGCGCTTGATCGTCAGGGAGAATTACCTATGGTGTTTGCGGATGTTTCCTTAGTGGAGCGGGTGATCCAAAACCTGATGGATAATGCATTAAAGTTTACACCTGATAATGGAAAAATTGCACTTGAGCTTTCGGAGACAAATTCAGGCATAGAAGTAAAAGTTTCTGATTCAGGACCAGGTATCCCGGAAGATCAGCAAGCACATATTTTTGAGCGTTATTTCAAAGCGAAAAATAATGAGCATAAATCCAGCGGAGCGGGACTTGGTTTGGCTATTGTCAAGAAGATTTTAGAGATTCATGATTCGACGATAAGCGTTTCGAGTCGCCCTAATCAAGGGGCAACTTTTGCTTTCTTCTTACCGAGTTATCAAGGCGCCTGAGCAATGAGCTTGGAAGTGTAGACGAGTTTTCCATCGGCGAGTACCCGAAGGATGTAGATGCCATTGTCAAATGGCCCTAGTTCAATTTGACCGGAGAATGATCCTTGCCCGTTAGGGCTACCGGGACGGAGTTCGGCGAATGAGTATTCCTTAACTTTCTGACCGAGAACAGAGAAAATTTCTATTTGTAAATCATTGCCTTCTGGAATATCCATTTGTAAAGTGGAAAGGCGCTGGAATGGATTCGGGAAAACGTTGAATTTATATTCGCTGATACTGGCGACCTCTGAAACGGGGACCACATTTTGACAAGCATTGAATTCAACAGACTCGCTATAAGTGGACCAACCTTGAGGACAATGTGTTTGCACTTGAAAGACATACATTTCGCAACTATTTGTATGGATTGTTGCGTGTGTAGCAGCAGTATTGAGGTAGGCCCATTCTGCTGTTGCCAAGGGGCGGTACCTTAATCGATAACTACTTGCATTGGTATAGGACTCCCACTGGACACGAGTCCGAGTTGAATCCAGTCCTTCGATCTGGCTAATAAAAGTATTTGAACAAACCATACTCTCCGGTTCAATCAGGTTAACACAATAATCTTCTGTTTCTCCTTCAAAACCAGATTCACATGGATCACTAATGGTCGTTCCATATTTCATACTTACTCTAAGTCGGGTAGAGCCAGGAGTGGCAAACTCTGGAATATGTAAGGTTCCCGTAAAAGCACTTCCCGGAATGCTGGCACCTTGTGTAACCGATTCTTCCGTTTGGAATATGCCATCACCGTTGGCATCTAACCAAACGAAATAAAACTCTTCCCAATGTTCATTAGGGAATCCCGGCGTGATCTGAATACTATAAGTCTGTCCAATCTCCAGATTAACAGGCAGGTCAACTTTATGTAGGTAACCCATGTCATTACCTGACAGATATTCGAAAGTGTCAATTTTTACTTTTTCAATCCACTCAAATTCAGTAGAATTATCTTCAAAGTAATCACAATACTCCGCATCAAGACAGATACCACAACCTTTTGTTCTAAAACTTTGTAATGAACTTGCGGCACTTTCTTCACCATCACAAAGCGCACTTACAAAGTATATGTAATCAGTACAGGGACTCAGGTAGCTTAATTGTACATTATTATTAAAAGTCTGGAGGGTCTGCCAATCTTCATTGGTCCCAAGCGCTTTATAATTAAAAGTATATTCATTGATGAATAGGTCCCCTGACCAACTTGCGATTGCAGCTGTCTCGTTGGATTCTACAGCATAGTTAATCGGAGGTAAACATTCGTCAGCCTCCATAATGAACATGCAGTAGTCTTCTACTTCTCCAAGCAAACTAAAGTTTGAGCATGGATCAATAGTTTCTTCCGCAAAAGCAATTCGCATTCTTGTAGCACCCAATAAAGCATCTGTCGGAATTGCAAGTATATCATTGACGAACGTTTCCATTTCGGAAGAAAGGTAAAGTAACTCCTCATCGTCAAACGTACCATCCTGATTCATGTCTATCCAAATATGGAATATTCCTCCTCCGGTAAAAAAGTCAGAGTCTGTTTCTATTTCCAAAGCGTGGACACCGCCTTGAGTCAGATTCGTACCAAAACTGGTAAAATCCTGATAGCCGCTAATATCCAAAGAGGAGTAATGAAACCAATCCATTATCTTGATATTGCTGATCCACCTGCTGGATTGTATAGCACCAGATGCAGAACAATAGGAGTTGTCCAGGCATGCGCCACATCCCTGGGTAGTGGTACTCATGATAGCAGAGTAATTAATTGTATTGCCGGGACAAATAGTGCCGATTTGGATTTCATATTCCTGACAGCTACTCAGGTCAATAATTTGATAAAAACTTTGCTGGGTAATGATGGTCTCCCAGTTTGTTGCCCCAGTTTCACGATACTTCACATTATAGGCAGTAGCAGAAGAAACAGGCGCCCAGTCTACCACAATGGTTTCTTCACTTTCTGCCAGTGAGATATTACCCGGAGCCGTACAGCAACCCTCAGTCGTAAAGATAAAACTTGCGGTAAAAGCACTTTCTGCATTATTGCAGATCGATTGAAGTTGCAGTTCGTAATCAGTGCAAGTTGAGAGATTAGAAATGCTCAGGGGACTGTATACGGTGTTTAAAGCTATCCAATTGGAAGTCCCGATGATTCTATATCTGGCATTGACCTCAATTGTTGCCAGTTCGACCGACCATCCTACCTGAACACTATTAGTATCTGTAACAGTAACATTGACATTATGAGGCGTAAAGCAGCCGGAGTAATCACAGGCACTCATTAATAGATTCAAGCTATTATTTACATTTAGACGGCCGTCAGTCACCGTTATATTTTCTAAGCTGTTATTATATTCGACCCCATCCATAATGTAGGATTTAAGACTAAGAGCGGCGGCAGATGGATTCGTTTTGGCAAAGTTTGCAAAGCTAGGGCAGGGGGCGCTGTGCAGCAGCCCAATCGCACCTGTAATTTGAGGCGCTGCTGCTGAAGTTCCGCTTAAATAGTTGTAACTATTTAGCTCGAATGTTGAAAGGACTGAAGTCCCAAAAGCAGCCAGGTCAATACTCGTTGCACCGTACCCGGCATCTTCCACTTTTTGATCATGGTTGTCGACACTTGTTGTGGTAATTAAGTATGGACTTGTGCAGGTCGTAGGGAGGTCTCCAACAACATCGACGTTGTTATTCAGATTCGAAGTAGCAGCACTATTTAAGATGCCGACACTTCCAAGGGAGTCATACATGGCACACCAGAGTGGTGCATCACTAGGAAAAGCGAAATCTAAACCAAAAGAAGCATTAGTTGCTACAACGTAAGCACCTTGCTGACCTTGGCTTTGATTATAAAGCTTGCGATTGACAAATGGATAAGTATATGCTGCAATGGCATCAGCAGTAGTGGAACCTCTGCTGACTAACATCATTTTTATATTCCAACAAACCCCACTTATCCCTTTACCATTATCTCCGACTGCACCAGCAATACCAGCAACTGCAGTACCATGCCAGTCATTTAAGATACCATTGGAGATGTCATCATCACTAGAGCCTACATTCCATCCATAATAATCATCAATGTACCCGTTGCCATCGTCGTCAATGCCATTGCCTGGTATTTCCTGGTAATTAAACCAGACATTAGCCTGGAGATCATTATGCAAATAATTGAAGTAGTCATCAATGATACAAATTACGATGGTATCGCCGGTATAAGACAAACCTCCGGTAGTTTGCCCCCAAGCCAGATGCATGTCCAGGTCCACGCCAGGTGTTCCTCCTTCCTGCCCCGTGTTATACAAGTGCCATTGATCTTCAAAAAACGGATCGTCAGGAATAGTCCGTTTTTCGAGAAAATGATTAAGCTGTGCTTCTGCTACAAATGGATTTCGACGAAGAGATTCCAGGAAATCGATTTGATGTATTTGATTAGGATTAAATCGAATCCGCATGACATTAAAGGCTTCGGATACAGGATCAATCGCAAAATTGGCTCGACGGTAAATGGTATTCGAGGTAAGAGAATTTTTGAACTCCGATAGTTTGGTTTGGTCGGTTAAGGTAAATAAGACTTCCCCCAACCGGTACTTCAGCTCTTGAGCATTAGCTGAGATCGTGAAGAGTAGAAGGTATAAGACCAGCAAGACTGTCTGAAAGGAACGTCTCGTCATAGATGTTTTCGTGTTCAAAAATTGTTCCGGCAAACCATTGCCGAATAAAGCAAAAATAGCACTTTTATAGTTCTGCTATTGCTTTACGGGTGACAAATAAAGAAGTAGGCTGGTTTGTACTTCAGCGGAAACCCCTGGTCACAGAGTGTATTCATAAATTTTGCTATTTTTGCGGCCGTTCCATTTTGGAAATACCCAAAGGCAAAAGACGAATGATAGTAAAGTATGGATCTTCTGCCTTGACAAAAACAAATTTTATGACATCTGATCAATTAAAAGATCTTAAAGAAAGGCTTCAGGCGATTAGGAGGTATCTTTGACGTCGATAATCGACTTAATCGTATAGAAGACCGTGAGCAATTAACTTTAGACCCTAACTTCTGGGATGATCCTGATCGTGCTCAAACTATTCTAAAATCACTAAATATTGACAAAAGTTGGGTGGCTTCTTACGAGAAGCTAAACATGATGATTGAGGATACTGAGGTGATTTATGAGTTTTCTAAGGAAGAAGAAGCAACGGAAGAAGAAGTAGAGGATAGTTACAACAAGACTTTAAATTTTGTAGAAGAACTGGAGTTTAAGTCTACCTTAAATAAGCCGGAAGATGAGCTTAATTGTATCCTTGAGATAAATGCTGGGGCAGGAGGAACGGAAAGCTGTGACTGGGCCGAAATGCTGCTTAGAATGTATTTGATGTGGGCAGAAAAACAGGGCTATAAAACTTCCGAGTTGAATCGGACAGATGGAGATGTTGCCGGTATTAAATCTGCAGCAATTGAAATTGTTGGCGCTTACACCTATGGTTACCTTAAAGGCGAAAATGGTGTACATCGATTGGTTAGAATCAGCCCATTCAATGCTCAAGGTAAAAGGCAAACTTCTTTTGCTTCAGTATTCGTTCATCCGATGGTAGATGATTCCATCGAGATTGAGATAAACCCGGCGGATATTGAGTGGGATACTTTTAGAGCGAGTGGGGCAGGAGGTCAGCACGTCAATAAAACAGAGTCGGCGGTACGAGTTAGACACTTGCCTACCGGCCTTGTCGCAGAATGTCAACAGGAGCGATCTCAGCATTTGAATCGCGAAAAAGCATTGACCATGTTGAAGTCCAGGTTATATGAACTGGAGTTGCAAAAACAACAAGCAGAGAAAGATAAAGTAGAATCTAACAAAACTAAGATCGAATGGGGCGCTCAAATCAGATCTTATGTCTTAGATGACCGGAGGGTAAAAGATCATCGAACTAATCACCAAACCAATAATACAGATGCAGTGTTGGATGGAGGAATAGATGATTTTATCAAAGCTTATTTAATGGCAAACGCAGAGGTTTAGGTCTGAACTTTAACGCTCTCTCTAATCCATTGTTCGTAGCTTTCATTTGCTTCAACCTCAAATTTCATGATACAGGGAACCTCATATGGATGTAGCACTGAAACTTTGTTTTTTAGTGCAATCCATTGTTCCGGAACCGTCTTTACTATGGAGACATACTCCTTCTCATTCTGCACGGCACCTTGCCACCAGTAAGCACTTTTGATTGGGAAAATATTAGCGCAAGCAATATATCGGCTTTCTATTAACTCATCCGTTAATGCTTTGGCAGCCTCCTCAGAAGCGTGCGTAATGTATACCATGATGAAAGCCATTACCTAAGGTTTAGATACATTTTCAAAAGAATAACCGAAAGATAAAACTCCAATCAAAAATTATCGTAGAATTAGGGAATAATTATTCTAACTATTGAAAGGTGCCAGCACTTAATAAAAGACTTCTTTTTAGGCTTGTGCAAATAGCCACTATCTGTGTTTTCCTGGGGAGAGCCTGGCAACATCTGGTATGGGATGCGCCATTTCGGACGCTTTTGTGGGATGAAAACTGGATGAGTGGGATTATTACAGGCATCTTTAATACCTCTTGGAATGATTATATCACCAGTCCGGAAGTTGATGCAGGAATACAGATGACTATAAAATCGTTTGGCGTTTTTTATCTGATATGTGCCTTGATGGCCTTGTTTATTCAACGTTGGCGCAAGATCGGAGCCGTATTTATGTACTTAGGAAGCTTTAGTCTTATTCTGTTAGCCTTGCTTTATTGTAAGGAGCGATTCTTTAGTGTAGGGCAATTTTTGGAATACAGCCTACAATTTTCATCTCCAGTCTTATTATACTTTTGTGTAAAACAGAGCTATATACGCTCTGGCTTAATCTTTTGGATGAAGGTGTTTATCGCCTTTACTTTTGTTTGTCATGGTCTGTATGCTTTTGGATATTATCCAAGGCCCGGGTACTTTACCGAGATGACGATGTTGATACTTGGAGTTTCTGAAAATACTGCGATCACCTTTTTAAAAATTGCCGGGATACTTGATTTCATTATTGGAGTTGGAATATTCTTACCCCATAAGATAGCAAAGTGGATTATGTTGTATGCGGTGATTTGGGGTGGTCTGACGACGCTTGCGAGGGTAGTGGCCTATGTGGAATTTGATTATTTCTGGGAAACAGCAAATCAGTGGGTATTTGAAAGTGTCTACCGTGTGCCACACTTTACTATTCCGTTGGCCGTCTGGTATTATCTAAAGACAATAACATCCTCAGATCAGGAATTGAAACCCCGTTGATCAGCGACTCCCGATAGTTATCGGGACGATAGTTATCGGGAC
>JAHDHW010000096.1 GCA_020631105.1 Saprospiraceae bacterium
TGGTCTTAATGGGGATAATATTCAGTTATTTACGGATTGCTTTGATGAAGTGTGTGGAGACGGACTTGATAATGACGGAGATGGGCTAACTGATTGTAATGACTCGGATTGTGAAGTCATAGCAGTGATTACAGGAAATAATAGTACTTGTGTGGGCACCAGTGAATCCTTTATCGCTGATGATGAAGGGGCGGGTGTTACCTATACCTGGGATTTTGGAGCAAATGCAAGTCCTACATCTGCTAGTGGCTTAGGGCCGCATAATGTAGTATTTAATACCTGTGAAGATCAGCTTGTAATTTTGACGCTTGATCGATCAGGATGTACAGATATTGATTCCTTAACGGTCAATACTTCTGATGATATCGCACCAGTACTCTCTGGTGTACCAGCTGATCTTACAATAAGTTGTAGTGCTGCTGTACCAGCTGCAGCCACTGTAACGGCAACAGATAACTGTAGTGCAGGGCTGGTGAATTTTATAGAAACGGATAACCGTTCAGCAGATCTCTGTAGTCAACATAATTATACCATCACCAGAAGCTGGACAGTTAGTGACGGTTGTGGAAATACGAGTTCTGCTACTCAGACCATTACTGTGGAAGATCCCGGATTTACTTGTTCAGGAACTGCGATCATTGGTGGAACAGCTTTCCTGGATTATAATAATAACGGATTGATCGATGACGGCATAGGTGGCGTTTCAGGGATTGCGGTGCTCCTTTATGAAGATAGTGGAGGAAGCAGTAGTTTTGTGGCAACGACTACTACTGATGCTAGTGGCCGATATAGTTTTTCAACTGGTTTAAGTGCCGGAGCAAGTTATCGGGTGGAGTTTGTACGACCAGGAGGGATGCCGGAGCAATTTACCCGACACGGTGATGATAATGGTACAGATGTTCAGTTTGTCACTGCGCCAAGTTGTTCAGTGAACGTAGGACTAGCGAATCCAACTGATTACTGTAGTGCGCAGCCTTACATGTTTGTCCCTTGCTATAGCTTTGGTCCTGCGGAGAATAATGCGATTGATGCAATTGTTGGTCTGCCGATTAATCCAAATGCTGATAACGTTTCCAATGCAATTGTAGGCGGCTCGGTTCGCCATTTGGCGAATGCAGAACATGTAGGTTCTATCTACGGAGTGGCCTACAGTACTTCGAAAAATAAAGTTTATGCGGCTTCTTTTATGAAGCGACATGTAGGTTTTGGACCGGGTGGAACTGGTGCAATCTACGAAATTGATCCTGAGTCCTCCAGTCCGGGAGCAAACGTATTAGTTGATTTAAATACTTTGTTCGGTGCCGGGACAGCAGGTGTTGATCCTCATCCTTATGGCGATACAGATGTTTGTCCGGGTTGTATAGGTTCAACTGATATTACCAACTTTAATTGTTGGCAATATGATACCCTTTCCTGGGATCCGGTCGGAAGAATGAGCTTGGGAGATATTGATGCAAGTGATGACGGAGAAGAGCTTTTTGTGATGAACTTAGCAGATAAAATGCTTTATCGGATTGATATTGATAATCCGGCTGCAACAGTCCGTTATGCTTTCCCAGAAGGAGATATTACTTGTGTGCCGGGCGGTGAACCACGACCATTTGCAGTCGCTTACCATAATAATCAGGTATATGTCGGAGCAGTTTGTGATCAGGCGAACTCTAGTACAGCAATGCTATACGTATATGCCTTAAATCTTGGTACTTCGGCCTGGACTAGGGTGATGGAGGCCAACTATCAAAGAGGAGATGATGGGCCGATGTCAAGAAGTTATAGAACCTGGCATCCCTTCAGCACTTATCCTGATGGAAGTATTACTCCAAATAATAGTTCGCATTCCCTGTTGGCAGATATTGCCTTTGATGGAGATGATATGATTCTTGGAATTCGTGATCTGTCCGGAGACCGATTCGGGTATCAGACTGGACGAACAGACCGGGAATGTGGAAATTTAGGCTACATCGCAAGCGGAGATATTTTAAGAGCTGCATATAATTCAGCTACCGGAAATTATGACCTCGAATACGATGCGACCAGTGGCGGAATCACTACTGCTGGAAATGCAATCGGTTATGGACTTTATGGCTCGGTGGATGAAAGCTCTTACTACTTTGATGATATTGCACCGAATAACGGTTCGCAAATTAGTCTTGGCGGACTTGCACAATTACCGGGAGGGCCTGTGTATAGTACTGCCTATGATTTAATTGCTTTATATGACTTTGGTATTGCAGCCTATGATAATACAACCGGGGCAAGACACTCTAATTATCAAATGATGACTAATACCAATAGTCTTACTGGTTTTGGAAAAGCAAATGGATTGGGGGATATAGAACTCGGATGCTCTGATGCGCCGGTGGAGATTGGTAACAGAGTCTGGCTGGATGTAAATGAGAATGGTATTCAGGATGTAACAGAAGCTGGAATGTCAGGACTTACCATTGTGCTCTATAACAGCGTAGGAGATTCCGTAGGAATGCAAACTACTGATGCACAGGGAGAATATTACTTTAGTGATTTTACGCTAGGGGATTCCATTCTTCGGGCGAATGATACGTATTATGTTGTCGTAAAAGGAACGGATTATAATCCTACGGAACAAACACTTAGAGATAGTTTTGTTTTGACTACTCCGGATCTTGGACAAATGCCTAACGCAGATATCAATGATAGTGATGCGGATATCGGAACAACCGGGGATCCGACCTGGGTGCAAAATTATCCTTTTATTCAAGTCAATACCTCCAACCCTGGAGTAAGTGATCATACCCATGACATTGGATTTATTAATAATCTCTCACAAGGTATTACCGGAGTGGTATTCGAAGATATTAACTACGGGGGAGGAGATGGAAGAACATATACTGCAGCTAATACTTCAGCAATTGCTTCCGGATGGTCGGATGGGGCGATCAGAGTGGAGAACGCCAGAGTAGAATTATATGACAATTCAGGAGATTTTATCAGCGCTACCACTACAGACGCTAACGGAGTATACGCTTTTTCAAATATTCTTATTGATACGTACAGCGTACGGGTGGTCAATGAAACAGTAGGCTCTAATCGACCATCTAATGCTACTGGCCTACCTATTATACCTGTACAGA
This sequence comes from Saprospiraceae bacterium, assembly GCA_020631105.1. Lineage (GTDB taxonomy): Bacteria > Bacteroidota > Bacteroidia > Chitinophagales > Saprospiraceae > JAHDHW01. The sequence continues at coordinate 3,111 of JAHDHW010000096.1, forward strand.
CTTTTAGATCTGATGGCACAAGTAATATACAAAACGAAGTGGGTGGAGCTGATCCTTCGGTTCATGACGTAACCTTGAATACTTCTAATAGCAATTTAGCTACGCTAACCTTTCCCGGTTATACGCCTCAGTCGGTTACTACAATTACATTGACCGATGCATTATCATCCGGTGTCGATTTTGGATATAACTTTAGTACGATTGTCAATACGAATAATGCTGGTCAGGGATCATTGGATATGTTTATTTTTAACAGTAATGAATTAGCGAATACCAACCTGGACCAGGAAGATAATCCGACAAATGGAGTAGCGTTCCCTAAAGCAATAGAATGGGAGACTTCTATTTTTATGATTCCGGGAACAGGAGTACACAGTATTCAACAAACAACCGCTTTGCCTGCATTGACCGATGCACAAACGCATGTTTCCGGATATACTCAAAACGGATCTTCACAGGGTACGAATACATCGCGAACGATAAATGTGGCTTTAGAAGGGAATACAACTTTGTATGATGGGCTGACTATTTATACAAGTGATATTCAAATCTCTGGTCTTGCAATTCACTCCTTTAGAAAAGGGATTTATAGTCATATTACCAATGTCGAAAATAATTTTATCTGGGGTAACTTCATCGGCACAGAGGCAGATGGGGTGACTAGTGGTTCGAATAGCAGTAGTGCCATAGACCTTAGAAATATTATCAATTCAACTGTCGGAACTAACGGAGACAATATCAACGACGCCAATGAAGGCAATGTCATCTCCAATAGCTATTACGGAATTGATACAAGGAGTTGTGGCAATCTACTAATTGCAGGAAATTATATCGGACTGGACAGAACCGGAACGGTAGATTTAGGGAATCAATATGTAGGGGTTTATTTAGGGACTGCAACCGCAGCAAATTATGTTGGTTTCAGAGATGACTTAACGAATACCAATGCAGATCATTTTAGAAACGTGATTGGAGGAAATGGAAATGACGGAGTAAGAATTTCTGATTCGGATGCTCAGGTCGTTGCTGGTAATTATTTGGGAACAGATGCAAGTGGTACGACTGCAATCGCAAATGATAATTATGGAGTCCAATTACAAGGAGCCATTAGCAATAATATAATTGGTACCAACTCAAATGGGGATGACGATATAAAAGAAAGAAATATTATTTCTGGAAACGGTACCGGACTTCGTTTTTTGAGTAGCAGTACTGGTACGGGAAATATCATTGCCGGAAACTTTATCGGTACTGATGTTTCTGGAAATAACACTTTACCAAATCAAAATAATGGAATGGACCTCGATGGAGCAATCACCGGAACCATTATCGGAACAAATGGAGATAATGTAAATGATGCAATCGAAGGAAACGTAATCTCCGGGAATTCAGGAGATGGAATACGCCTGGGAATAAATAATGCAATAGTTGCCGGTAATAACATTGGAGTAGCTTATGACGGAACAACAGCCCTGGGGAACGGACAAAGAGGAATCCTGGTAACTACCACTGCTGCCAATAATGTTATCGGATATTCACCAACAATGTTAAATTCAAATGAATTAATTGTCGGGAATAAAATAAAAAATAACGGAGATTCTGGAGTTGGCCTCTCGGGGACAGGGACACAGAATAGGATAAGTCGTAATCAACTAGAAGATAATGACGGCTTAGGCATTGATCTGGATTATGACCTCGTGACTGCTAATGATAATGGAGATACGGATTCTGGAACAAATGATTTACTTAACTTCCCGGTTTTTGATACAGCCTATATTAAAGGGGCAGATCTTACCATTGCAGGCTTTGCGCCAGCGGGTGCTGAGATCGAATTCTTTATGGCAGATGCAGGTCCTAACCCTGATCCTTTCCCGGCGGCCTATACTTCGAATTTTGGAGAAGGAGCCATTTATCTATTTACACGGGTAGAAGGAAGTACAGATGATCTCAATAATACGACTGGTTCTTATACCGATGATGGCACTGGTGCGACGAGTACTAAAACTCAGAATTATTTTGAGTTTACTATTGATACTACGGGCACTGGCTGGGATATAACATTGTTGTCGAATTTGACTTCAACGGCAACGAACAATAGTAATAGTACTTCTGAATTTAGTGGGTGGACAATGGTGTCCTTTATTGAAGTTTGTAATGATGGGATAGATAATGACGGTGATGGCGATACCGATTGTGATGATCCGGATTGCGGGGTAGGAGCGACGGATGCAACCTTGGTGACTTGTGATAACTCTAATGGAACGGGTTCAGGGACATTCTTTTTACCTGATGCTTCAACCACCATTAACGGAGGTGTAGCTAATACGACAGTCTCCTATCACCTTTTATTATCAGAAGCTCAAAGTGGCATTAATGCCTTACCTAATTCATACATCACGAATAGTACAGTACTGTATGCAAGAAATGAGGTAGACAGTTCTGGATGTTACGACACCGCCGAGCTCACCCTCACTATTTCAGGATTCTGTGTAGAAGATTGTGCGGATGGGATTGATAATGACGGAGACGGCCTGATTGATTGTTTTGATTGTGATGAGTGTGGAACCTATGCAGGTTGCGGAGATAATGACGGTGATGGAATAGGAGACTTCTGTGATTTGGATGATGATAATGACGGTATTCCGGATACGGATGAATGTCCTGATTATATCTATGGCCCCGAGTTGGTAATAAATGGAGACTTCGAAGACGCTTATGCAAACTGGACTTCTAATTTTAATCGGGGAAGAAATAATAATGGACCCACCAGAGATGGGTGTTCTACTCAGGGTTGGGTAGCGATTAGTCCATGTGCCACATTTAACGGAGTATGTAATGAGTATTATAATTATTACGGTGGTACACCTGATGCCTCAATCGTCATTACTGACCCTTATGGTACAGGAGCAAACGTAATTGCGACTACCAATTGTAACCAAACGAATAATGCTTGTGAACCTACGGCTTTGCCAGATCATACTACCGGAACAGGGCTATCACTTTATGTAGATCCGAGTAATATTGTTGGTCGCGCTTATTGGCAACAAATAGTAACCATTGAGGCATACAAAAATTACGAGTTTTCTGCGTGGATCATGGTGATCGAAGAAGACCCTAACCTACAGTTCCGAATTAATGGTACAACGCTTACTCCCGGATTTAACCTGGATCGACAAACGCCGGGTGTTGGCGGCACGGATGTTTGGCAACAGTTCTTTGCAAATTGGTATTCCGATGCGATGACTGGCCCTGTATTGATTGAGTTGGTTAATCTTACAGCCGGTTGTGCAGGTAATGATATGCGCCTGGATGATGTATCCTTGAGAGAAGTAATTACTGATTGTGATTGCGATGGTGATGGAGTTGATAATCATTTAGACTTAGATAGTGATAATGATGGAATATTTGATGTAGAAGAGGCAGGACATTATGCCTATGATGGTAACCACGATGGAATAATTGACCTGGCCATGTTAAACGTAGGAACTAACGGATTATATGATAGTTTAGAAACAGTAGCGGATAATGGAATCCTGAATTACACCATTGCGGATAGTGAAGCTGCTCCGGATGGTATCCTGGATATTTGTGAATTAGATTCAGACGGAGATGGTTGTTTAGATGCGGAGGAAGAGTACGTAAGTGATCCTGATAATGATGGTATAGCCGGTACCGGAACTCCAACTGTAAACGCAGCGAATGGCCTTGTAACTTCTATAGTTTATGATGCGCCGCCGAATAACATCTGGCAGAATCCTCTGATTGGTCCTTGTCTTTCAGAAAACTGTCTGGATGGCCTGGATAATGACTTTGATGGGGATACCGATTGTGATGACCCGGATTGTATCACCAGTCCAACGATCAACCTTTCAACTACACTCGCTTGTATCAATGAAACGATTACCGTTTCTTCCTCTGACATTGGAGTGGGAACAACTTATACCTGGAATTTTGGATTAGATGCAAATCCTGCCACAGCTAGCGGGATTGGACCACATAATATTTCGTATACTAGTTGTGGGACTAAAACGATTTCTCTGACTGTGCTCAAAAACGGATGTACAATCGTCGTAGACAGCTTGATTACGATTGAAGATCTGCTTGCGCCGGTCTGGACTACAGATCCTACTGATTTAGTGATGGAATGTGATCCTTCTGCTAATTATCCAGACTCTATTAATCTTTGGTTGGCTAATCATGGTAATGGAGTAGCTACAGATAATTGTAGTTCGTTTAGAATCTTTCACGACTATACAGGATTGACGCCTGATTGTGGAAGTACTGCTAATGCATTAGTTACTTTTACGGCAATTGATAGTTGTAATAATTTTACGACCCGGTCTGCGCAGATTCAAATCTTGGATACTACGGCGCCGACGATTCCAAACGTACCGGATGTAACCGTCGATTGTGATGTTGTACCTGCACCAGCTAATCCTGCTGTAACGGATGTATGTGATCCGGCCGTGAATCTGGTTTATCAGGAAGTTCTTGTTCAACATCCAAATCAAAACTGGCGGACTAGCGGCGGTTGTTCTCTTTTATTTTCTATCTCTGATGCTACGTACGATGATAAGGGTACCCCTGCCACTACGGATGATGAAATGACTTTTATCATTACCCTGATTGGCCAGAACACTGGTGCAACCTGGAGTGCCAATGTAAACGGAAGTCCAATCAGTGGTGAATACTATAAAACTTATGAATTCGGACCACTCTTATCCGGAGGTTCTATACTTACCTTTACCGTTATTGATGCTGCTGACCCAAGCTGTACAACTACAGTTTCTATTGATTCGGCGGATTTTTAGTAGCGTAGCTTCAGTGCATGAAAAACACAAGTCTAATTAAGATATTCACTGGGATATTTCCCAAAACGATCCTTAAAAATTCGGGCAAAGTATTTCTGACTTTTGAAGCCCACAGCATAGCTGACTTCTTTAACCGTAATAGACTGATTGGTTTCGAGCAGCTGCCTTGCTTGCCATAATCTGAATTCACGAATATATCTTTTTGCGGTAAATCCGGTAAGTCGTTTAATTTTTCTGGTAATTTGGTGTAAGCTATATTCACTAGTTTTTGCAATCTTAATCAAGTCTAAATCGGGGTCATTCAATAAAGGTTTGATCTTCTCTTCTAAACCCAATAACCACATTTGATCTTGTGTTGAAAATTTATAACTAGTCATTAAAGAGGGATTATTTAATTCGTCATTAAGGTCAATTAATGCTTCTGTTTTATGCTCCTTAATGCTTAGTAAATAAGACACTCTATGTTTTAACTCTTCGGCCTCAAAAGGTTTAAGGAGATAGTCATCCACTCCAATTCGAATGGCTCTTAATTTATCTGTATAAAAATCTCTGGCGCTTAGCATTAAAAGTGGAATCGCGTTGAGGGTTTTATCGTTTTTAATATATTGGACTAATTCTACACCATCAATGTGTGGCATCATCCAATCTGTAATGATCAATTCCGGTGTGTTGGTTTTCAAGTAGTCGATAGCATCTTTTCCATTATAGGTAATTTTTAGAGAATAATATTCTGAAAGGATACTTTTAAGGTATTGACACATTTCTATGTTATCCTCAACTATCAAGATATGTGGTATTTGCTGATCTTCGACGGGCAAGCTTTCTATCTCGATAGGAGCGGTAAATGAACTTTCAGGAAATGTAATTAATTGATCTTTTGTTACTAGTGATGCTTCTTTTGATCTAGGAATTTTAATGGTGAAATTGCTACCAACTTCTAGTACGCTCTCCACTGTTATTGACCCACCTAAAAGTTGCATATATTCCTTACAAATAGCTAAGCCGATTCCAAAGCCTCCTTCTGCTTTTTGGGTAGACGCCTGATAGTATCGATCAAATATAGCATCTAATTCATTTTCAGGAATACCGATCCCATTGTCTTTAACCTGTAAGGTGTGACTAGTTTTATCGGATTCATATGTTATCGTTATTTTTCCGTTTTCATTTTTAGAATATTTGATAGCGTTGGAAATTACATTTTTGATTACGGTGTGGAATAGTTCTAAATCAGTGTAAAGAATTACGTCGCTTTTAGCTATATTAAATTGATCGACTTTTATTTTTTTGCTGTTTAATAATGATTGAAAATATTTGAGGTTGAACGCTAAGAATTCGAATAAATCAAAAGCTTGTTTGTTGAGTGTTAATTTGAAATTGTCGACCTTAGATAAAGATAAAATTTGGTTGATTTTTTCATGTAGCTGCTGTGTGCTTTTTCCAATTAGACTTATATCATTTGATATATTCAAATTAGAGGAATTGGATGCGGTTAATTTTTTAGCAATCCCATTAATTATGGTAAGTGGAGTTTGTAATTCATGAGCAGCGTTGGCATAAAAATGCTCCTTCGTTAAGGCTTGCTTTTGTAGTTTCTGGGTTTGAGTTAAGATGATTTCTTGGTTCTTAAAATCCTTTTGTAGTAGTTTTTGCTTTTGCTGGTTGGTTTGGTAAATAGCAATACTAAATGTTGAGGCTAGGAATAGTGTTAAGACTAGGCCAATGGCTATGTTTCTGTTATTCCTGGATTGCTCTTCTGCGGATTCTTGCTCGGCTTCGAGGAGCTTAATGGCAGCTTCTTTTTGTTGGACCTGATACTTAGTTTCTAGCTCTGCAACTGTATTAGAACTTTCCTCCTGATAGATACTATCATGTAGTTCATGATATATTTTATAGTTTTCAAAAGCTAATTTGTAATCGCCTAAAACTTCATAATTGTTACTTAATTTTTTATAGTAAGACATTTGGAGTTGTAACTCTCCATTTTTTCCCAATATTTTTTTAACTTCTTCCAACTTCTGTAGTGACCTTTGATAGTGTTTTTGTTGAAAGGCACACTCGGACCAAGCGAGGAGCGTTAGTATCAGGCCACTGTTATACTTTAGATCATTGGCAATTTGATAGGCTTCTGTAAATTGTTGCTCTGCTGAGGCAAACTTTTTTTGTTTGAAATTAATAGAAGCGATATTTTGTAAAGTGATCACCATAGAGTGGCGATCCTTGAGCTCCTTGTCCAGTGAAAGGGCTCTTTCATAATATGATTTACCCAGGTCTAGCGAATCTAATGCTGTGTAAAGAGCACCCAAATTATGTACTAATACAGAAATGGTGAAGGTGCTGTTTTGGAGTTGTTCAGCATATTGTAAAGCTATTATAAGATTTGTTTTTGCTTGGCTATAATTTTTTTCCCTTTTTAGAATAATGGCCATATTGTTGGCAAGAGAAATTATACGACTAGTATCTTGCATTTTTTCAGCAAGTATAAACCCTTTCTGGTAAGCGGAATAAGCTTTGTCGTGAACCCCTACTTTTGCGTATGCTTTGCCCTTCATGTCATACAATCTGATAAATCGGGTAGAGTCATTGAGTACTGTGTTTATGGTTAATCCTTGATCCAAAAAATCCAGGATAACATTTAGATCTTCATCAGTTTTAATAGAAGCCATGCTCAATAGGATATAGGCTTCTATTTGCATGGCTTCATCATCAAGTTCTTGACTTAGTTTTAAGAGTTGGGTACTATATTCCTGCATCTTATCATAATCTATTTTTTTATGGAGTTTAGCCAACTGCCACAACACATCTAGCTTAATAGTGTCTTGTATATTTTTTTGTTGAATGATTTTGGTAAGGCTATCAATTTTGACTTCATTTTGTGCAAAAAGAAAGGAGCTTGATATACTAAATAGTAGTATAATTAAATATATTATCTTTTTATTCATTGGTTATATTTTCACATGGAAAGTGCTTTGTAAATTATCTCTGTATAAAAAAATAATACGGAGGCAAAATGCGGTTTCTGAGCACTTTAATCTAAATTTTATCAGACGATTTTTTTCGTTTTACAGGGAGCTAGGGGAGATGAAAAAGACCATATAGTAAGAAAAACATCTCTTCTAAATAGCTTGTAGTTTTTCTGTACCTCTTTTCTTTTTTTGTGTCCCTAATTTGTAGGATAACTGAAGTCTTGTGGAATACTTTATGAAGTTTTTAAATGCAAAACTAATTTAATTAACCAGCTTGATTTGCTATGCTACCAGTCATTATTGTTTAGTGATTTTTAAATTACTCATATTTTTTGATTTATACGCCAATCCTGCTAATTGCTACAAAATTAATTACCGACTTAAGCCTTTTGTCAAAAAATAAATATGAATTGTGTTACTAAAAGCACTCGTTAGTGCTGGTGATCCAATGTTAGGGCTAAGGAATTGCATTGTCTGAGTTTTGTTTGCAGGGTATAAGTATGAAATAGAAAAATACTACCGCCGCTCCATTACTAATAAAAATAGGTAATAATGGGAAGGAATATTAATTGAGATTAATGACTGTTTTCTGGATTGCCTAAGTCATGAAAAGAAGAAAAACATTAGTAAAATATAAGGGTTTACTCTTTTATATTGGCTTGTTGAGCCTATTATACTGCTCCATTGTATGGGGTGGTAAAAAAGACATTACTTCAATAAGTGCTAATACCTCCTACTTGTTTATTGACGCTGCAGTGCTGGCAAGTAACAGTATGCGCAGTGCTATAGAATCATCAGATGATCAATCTTCCTTTCAGTTAATTACCCATGGTAATCCCGGAACTCTTTTCATTGAAGGGGAATGGAAAACGGCGGCTCAAATTGCCGATTGGTTACAAAAAGATCAAGGCATTAATCAGTCAATAAATCAGCTCAATATTTATGGTTGTAATTTTGCCAAGGGTAGAAAAGGTAGAGCTGCTGTGGAATACCTTGAGACAACCCTGGGGATTTCTATTGCTGCTTCCGATGATATTACTGGAGTCGGAGGCGACTGGGAACTGGAAGTTGGGACAGCAAAAAATAATTTACAGCTACCAGATTATGCATATAATCTTCAGGGCTATATCGATTGTGCAACAATAATTAATTCCTCTTATGATTATCTGTATGCATCCAATAGTTACTCCAAAGTAGTCGATGGCTATACTTATTTTGCGACAGGTTATGACTATGACCCGGCCTATCCACCTTCTTATCCAATTATCAATGGTGACCCTTATGACCCTTCCCATGCTGGTTCGCAGGGAGAAGATATTTACGTAGCGATCTGGGATCCGAATTGTAATCAGATACTTGGCACCTTCATAGGAGGAAATGATTATGATCAGGTTGATGGAATTGATTTAGATAGTGATGGAAATATCATTATTGTAGGAAGTACAGAATCTACTGATTTTCCAACTACGGATGGCACCTCATATACAGGATTTAGTACTACTACGGATCAGGTCTTTATTTTAAAATACTCGATTAATGGTACTCTTTTATACTCAACAATTTTTGGTAGTACGGACGGAAGTAGTTTTGCGCATAAAGTATTAACAGAAGGGACTTATGTATATGTTTTCGGAACTGCTGTTGGTTCAGATTTTCCTACTACCAATGGTACGGTTGTAACTTATCCTTTTTTTAGACACCCCTTTGTTAGAAAATATGATGGTAATGGGAATCTAATATATTCTACCATTTGGGGCGGAGACAGTGATGACTGGCCACAAGATATGACACTGCTAGAAAATGATGGAGTAGCAGTGGTAGGTTACACCTATGCAAGTGTTTTTCCAACGACTGATGGTAGTGTACCACAAGGATATCCATCGACCTATATGTCGATTTTAGATAGTCTTGGTACCATTACTTTTACGACTGTTTTTGGTGAGTCTGGCCAAATTAAGGGAGGAGGGATTACGACCGATGGGAATGGTGGAATCTATGTTTCGGGAGATGTTTGGGGAAGCTTGTCAACTACGGACGGAACGGTAAATGTAGGCTTTCGAGATTTGTTTGTAAGGAAGTATGATACATCAGGCAATCTTCAATTTTCAACCTTATTGTCAGGAAGTGCTGCGGATAATTATGGAGCGATGGAGTTTTCGAATGGGGCACTTTATGTATTAGGGAGTACGAGTAGCGATGATTTTCCAACCACGGATGGAACAACAATTGCCGGAGGATCAGAACTTGTTATGGCCAAATTTGATCCAGATGGAAATATTATTTATTCTACTTTATATGGTGGTTCCGGTAACGATCAAGCAGCGCCGGATTTTGAGGTTAATAATGTCGGGGAGGTCTTTTTATTTTTATTTAGTTATAATAATCCTCCAACAACAGATGGAAGTACTGGCCAGGGATTTACTATAGCTAAATTGAACGTTGATGGTTCACTTTGTGCAGCTACGGTACTTCCTTTTGGAAATGAGTATGACTTTGCTACGGGGATGGAAGTAAATGGCGATACCTTAAGGATTATGGGAGGTGTTCGTTCAGAAGGAGGTACTTACTCTACTGATGGTACAATTAATTATTCACCAACTACCCTAAATCAGGATTTATGGGTGGCAAAATTCGTTTTTTGCCCTGCCCCGACAGCGATTGCTTCGGACCTTTTAAGCCCTGCGACAATTAACGTTTGTCAAAATGGAATCATTGAGCAAATTAATGGGGATGCACTCTATATTGATGGAGCTTCTTTTCCACCAGTTTATATTGATGGTGTTTTAAGTGAACAACCTGGTCTTGAGTTACGCTATCAATGGCAAGTCAGCACATCGTCAGGCGGTCCGTGGACGGATATTTCTGGGCCAATTGGTTTTCAACAAAATTACACCCCTGCGCCAACTACTTCTGATCGATATTATCGTCGCCTCGCTAAAAGTTCAGACTGTTGCGGCGGAGCAATAATTTCAACGAGTAATGTAGTTTCCGTTTTTGTTAGTGCAAATATAGCCCCCACTGCAGACGCTGGAGGAACTTATTATACCTGTCCGGGGGAATCGTTGACGATTGGTGGCAGTCCTGCTGCAACTGGAGGTACTAGCCCTTATACTTATAATTGGAATAACGGAGCATACACTACTGCCAATCCTATCGTAAGTGCCACTGAAAGCACGATATATTCCTTGACTATTACTGATAATAATGGCTGCAGACAATCAGATCAAGCAGTTTTTAATATCTATTCTGCAGATGCGGGAGAAGACAAAGATATTTGTGCTGGCACAAACGTTACAATTGGTGGAGGGCCTATACCGGGGATGACTATCGTCCCGCAAGGAAGCCCGGCAATCGGTCAATATAGTATTGCCTATGATTGGTCACCAAAGGATGGTACCTTAAATTGTACAGATTGCCCTAATCCATCGGCTAGCCCTTCTTCCGTAAGAAATTATACGCTCGTGACGACTCTTTATCAACCTGATGGATCTTCATGCTCTACTTCCGATATAGTGCTTGTAGATATAGTAAATGCTCCTGTAGGAGACTTTACTGTTCCAGATACGGTATTGGCTTTAGGAGAAATGGCGGAGTTGGGAACGTTATTACCTCCAGTTAATACATCAGTTATTTCTGCAGTTAGTCAAACGAATATAGATGGTGGTTTTTTGGCAACGGTAGCTAATCTATCGGATGGAGATTTTGCAACAGGAGGAAGGACAGTTTATGGTACGGGTAATAATATTTTAATTGACCTGGGGAGCCTCCAAACCATCAATACTTTAGATTTGGGGCGCCTTGGTACAAATAATGACTACAGCTTTACTATTGAAGTTAGTACGGATAATATAACATTTACAGATTTGGGTTTTCAGATTGATAATGTCGCGACAAATGATCCTGCTTTGTCGAATACCCAATTGACTACGTTTCAATTTGATGCGGTATCAACTCGGTATATCCGGCTGGCTTCTGATAATGATTTTAGAGTTGCTGCAATTAGTGAATTTTATGCAAGCTATGATTATAGCTATGTATGGACTCCAGGTGCCTATATTGAGGTAGATGGTGCCAGTGCGATATTTGATGCTGGCAATCTGGATATGCCAAATATCAATCCGATTACTTATACCGTTACGGCTAACTTAGGTAACTGTAATTTTTATGAGCAGGTGACGGTAGCAGTTATTGAGGCACGAGCGGGCGAGGACGGTTGTGGCCCAAGAAATATTGGTGAACCGGACCGAACACCTAATATTAACGAAACCTATAGTTGGCTTAAAATCACAGATCCAGGTATTACAACAGGGACAGGAGATTTTATTGGCCCCACTAATCAATTGAATACAACAGTTTCCGCATCTTCAGGAGGGAACGTAGGCTATGAATTAACGGTTACCTATACCTTAAATGGCTCAACAGCGATTACTAAAGATACGGTAATAGTGCCCTCCGTTTGTAATGATGATTGTGATATCGAAACCGGGGAAGGTGGCTGCCCTGATTTTGATTCAAGTTCACCTATGTTAATAGCTGTTCCTCAAAATAATAGTAATCCGGAAGAGTGGACCTATAGCTGGACATCTAATTTAGGGACGACGGGTTTGGACACTTATACGAATGATACCGTCTATTTAACGGATAATATTACCCGAACCTATACGGTCACCATGACGAGTATTCTTGACCCATCATTTAGTTGTACTGAAAGCATTTTAGCGAATAGTGCTTCTTATTCTGAACCCGTATTTAATGCTACCAGTCCAATTACTGCTTGCCCGGGAATATCCGTCAATATTGGTGATCCTGCTACTAATCCAGGCTTGACCTATGCTTGGTCAGATGCTCATTTATTAGATAATGCAGGCATCTCCAATCCACTGGCAACAATAATAAGTTCTACCAACTTTAGCGTAACGGTAACGGATAATGTAACGGGCTGTCAATTAATAGAAAGTGTTCGTGTTGAAGTTCCACAGGTTGCCTATGCCGGTACAGATCTGGTGGTTTGTGATAATGGAACCGTAACGATAGGAGGGCCTCCCGTTACCGGATATACCTATTCTTGGCAGCCTTCAGGAGCAGACTGGCGTAATGGTACAGATCAAAATGACGCTCAGCCTGATGTATTTGTGGCTACTACTCAGGACTTTTATTTAACAGTGGTCGATGCCTCTGGAGTCTGTACAACCAGAGATACTATTTCGGTTTTGGTAGAACCTATTCCACCTTCCTTTACTTTGCCAGATTTGACCTATTGCCCTTCTCAGGTTAGCCCCTTAGTTTTAGGAACAAATAATGGAACGGCTACAGGCACTAATCAGGTACCTAATGGCTATACTTACAGTTGGTCGCAGGGGCTTGTATCAGATGCTTCTATCCAAAATCCAACCGTAAATACGCCATTACCAATTGGAACAACTACCTATACCATAGAAATTGCGAACCCCGGAGGTTGTAATCAAAAAGCAACACAAAGGATAGTAACGGATACTGATCCGCCTTTACTCATAAATGACCAGTCGATTTGTCTGGGAGAAGATATTGCTATTGGTGATGCAGCAAATCCAACAGGAGCGGGTATCACTTATAGCTGGAGTCCAACGACGGATTTGGATGATGCAACATCGATCAATCCAACTTTCTCACCAAGCACTTCAGGAGTTTATACCTTTAGTCTTACGAGATCGGAAGGAGGCTGTGATAATACTGCGGAAGTTACCATTACGGTTAGTGAGGCTACGGCGCCAACATTATCACCCTATACGATTTGTTCGGGAGAATCGGTACAAATCGGAACAACACTTGGGGGATTATCTTATAGTTGGAGCCCAGTTACAGATCTGGATGATCCGAGTATTGGTAATCCGACTTTCTCTGGAACATCTACAACAAATTATACATTGACGGTAGTGGATAATAATAGTTGCACAGCGGAGGTTTATACGAATGTTACCGTTAATCCACCACCTTCTTACAGTGTTTCAACTACGGATGCTACAGTTTGTTATATAAATACCAATAGCGCATTTTTGAATGCCTCCGTTAGTCCTTGGGGGGATTATGCTTTCAATTGGACGCCTAGCACCTACTTAAATAATCCAAACATTCTCAATCCGACTTTTTATATACCTGCTGAAGGTAGCTATGACTTTACACTGGAAGTGATAGATCAAACAACTGGTTGTAGTGTAAGTAGTACGATGAACGTGACCGCTACTACGAATTGTGTCGAAGTCTGCGCAGATGGTATTGATAATGATGGAGACGGCTTGATAGATTGCTTTGATTGTGAAGATTGCTTTGATACTGCTGGATGCAATGATAATGACAGTGATGGTATCGGAGATTTTTGTGATCTCGATGATGATAATGACGGGATTCCAGATACCGAAGAATGTTATGTAGCACCTACTGAGGTAACAACTCTTGCTAATGTTCTTTTTAATTCTAGTCTGAACGGAACGTCAAATGAAACATCTGGTACATTAGCTACATTTACTAGGGATTGTTTAGATCCTTTAACTATTGATTTTGAGTTCATATCTACTGGAGGAGACATTCCTAATCTTGCAGTTAGTAGTAGTCGTTTGAATTTACAAGTGCAGTATGGAGGTGGCTTATCTGGAACATCTCAGATAACTTATACTTTTTCGGAAGCTTTAAATGTTAGTCTAAGTTTGGGGAGTAATGCACCTTCTGAGTCTGTTACCTTTATTACTCCTTACGATAATATCACTCCGGGAGCCGGAAGTACAATAGAGTCGACCAATCCTGTAGTCTGGAATAATGGTAATAATGGAGCATATACCACATTTGAATTTTTTGGGGTAAAACAAGTTATCCTTGGTTTAGAAGGAAGCGGCTTAAATCAAAATCAAATAATGCAATTTTACGGTTACATGGGCAATGCAAGTTGCTGCGATACAGATAATGATGCTATACCAGATTATCTTGACCTTGATTCTGATAATGACGGAATTTTTGATTTGAATGAATCCGGGCATAGCGAGATGGACGCCAATGATGATGGTGTGATTGATGGGTCAGATGCTTTATTTGGTCTTAATGGACTCTTTGATGCCTTAGAAACGACTGCGGATAATGGCATTTTAAATTATTCAATTTCTGATAGCGAGACCACACCAGATGGGACTTATGATCCCTACGAATTAGACTCAGACGGTGACGGTTGCTTCGATGCGGAAGAGGCGAGTGTTGTAGATAATGATAACGATGGCCTAGCCGGGCTTGGCGTTCCTACGGTAGATACTGATGGGCGCGTGACAGCGATCCTGTACGTAGATCCACCGAATAATAATTGGCAAAATCCACTGATAGGGAACTGCCTGCCGGAGGTTTGTATAGATGGAATTGATAATGATGCTGACGGTTTGATAGACTGTTTTGATTGTGATGATTGTGGTTCCTCCGGTGACTGTGGCGATAATGATGGTGATGGAATCGGTGACTATTGTGATCTGGATGATGATAATGATGGAATATTGGACACGGTTGAAGATTGTTTATTTTACTTTGGATTTAATGATACTTCTGGTGATGCAGATGAAGGTTGGACCGGGAGTGGTTCCTCAATTGATAATGAGGTATCTCATTCGATAACAGGTGTGAATGGTACTGGCGTTTCAAATCTAGATGCTACAGCTACTTTTACAATACCCGGCGATATTCAGGCAGCATCTTTTCCCAATGTGACCCAGACAAATGGAAGCGTGACTTATAATTACTTGGTGGGAGGTGTAACTCAAACGAAGACTGTTGGTTTTTTAAATGGAGTGCCAAGTCCGACCAATGATGGGTTTATTGGAGCATTTGATGAAGGAGGAGGAGGAGGATTTTTTAACTCTCCTTTGCTGGGGAATATAGATATTTCTTCTGCAATTGGACAAGTATTATCTTTTGATTATTGGGCCTGGTCCGGAGGAGGGAGAGATAGCTTTCTTAATTATTCAAATACACTAGGCATAATTTTGACCGGGGCAGGGGGGCAATCTGTTTCGGCGACCTTTAACCTTGATACGAGTCATATTTACAATGGGACTTGGCAAAATATTGCGGTAACACTGGATGCAAGTAATTTTTCAAATGGAACGGGAAATTTTGTA
Source organism: Saprospiraceae bacterium (assembly GCA_020631105.1). Taxonomy (GTDB): domain Bacteria; phylum Bacteroidota; class Bacteroidia; order Chitinophagales; family Saprospiraceae; genus JAHDHW01. Next base: position 19,011 of record JAHDHW010000096.1, read on the forward strand.
ATGATAATGTCAAGCTTGGAGCAGATTACAATTTCCGCTGAAACGATTAGCAATGATGATGGAGGTGAACCTAAGCAAGAATCAAGCGTAGAACTTTTTGTTGATCGACGAGAACGCTTTGCCATGGATAACTTTTGTTTACGAAGAGCAAGCCCGGATGGAGATGGTATTATAAGTAGTTTGGATTTAGACTCTGACGATGACGGTTGTCCGGATGCCATTGAGGGTGGCGACAATTTTACCTACGCTGATCTGGATGCCAGCACTATGCTTTTGGGAAGCGTTGACGCTAATGGTGTACCCCTCGTTGCGGGTAGTGCAGGGCAATCTATAGGAGTAAGTAATGACGCCTCTATTGCAATTGATTGTATTGAAGTCTGTACTGATGGAATAGATAATGATGGGGATGGGGATACAGATTATGAAGACAGTGAATGTGATTGTCCTACTGTTTTTTCTGATGCGACTAGGCTTAATTTTAGCGACTATACAATTGTGCTTGGTACAGGACTTAATCTCGGAGATCAGATTCGATATAATAATGCTGGATCCATCGGTAATCAAAGCATTGATGTACTAGCTACAGTTGTGAGCTTTCAAAATATTAGCACTCTTTTTAATCATGGTAGCAATTTGGATGGAACGGCAGAAGTGAGAATGCCGGCTATTTCCGGTGGTTCAGGTATCGACCATACCGCTACAGTTCGCTATGACTTTTTTGAGGCAGGAACGTCAAATCCGGTTGCAGCAACTTTTGAGTTTGAAATTGCAGATATAGATTCAGTTGCAGGACAGCGACAAGAATTTGTCTCTATCCCTCAGGCAAACTTAAGCACTTACGAATTAAGTGTTTCCTCTAATTTACAAACCAATTTTTCGGGAGGCAATATAAGATTTACAGGTACTGTGGATCAGACAGGGAGCGATCCTGAAGGAGGAGTGAAATTGACTTTTGTTAATCAAAGCAGTATTTTATTTACCGTAGGGGTGATTCCAATTAATGGAATAGCAACTGGTCGTGCCGGCTTTGCAATTAACAGTGAAAATTTTGTTCTTTTTAATAGATGCTTTGATGAAGACTGTGGTGATGGTGTCGATAATGATAACGATGGTCTAACGGATTGTGATGATCCGGATTGCATCATACCATCCTCTATAAATATTTCTGCAAATAATATTTGCCCGAATGAAGTTGCCATAATCAGTGCAACCGATGCCGGAGCCGGTGCTACTTACTCCTGGAACTTTGGTAGTAATGCCACACCAACTACAGCTACAGGAATAGGACCGCATAATGTTGTGTATGATGCTTGTGGAACATCAACAATTACGCTAAATGTAACACGGAATACTTGTACACTTTCTGATACAAGACTAATAAACATTATTGATAATGTAGCTCCAGTCTGGACAACGAATCCGTCTGATATTACTTTAGAATGTGATGGCACTGCAGATCCTGGTGGCGCGATCAGTGCATGGCTAGCTATTAATGGAGGAGGAGGGGCAACGGATGACTGCGGGGCAATAACATTCACTAATGATTATGGCGGATTAACGTCGACGGGATGTACCGGTTCGGGAACTGCAACTATAACATTTAGGGCAACCGATGCCTGTGGTAATTTTTCTAATCGTTCTGCGGTCCTCACGATCTTGGATACAACGGCTCCTGATATAGCAACAGTGGCTGATATTACTGTTGATTGTGACGTGATTCCGGCTCCGGTAAATCCAATTGTAACAGATGATTGCGATCCGGCTCCAAGCTTAGTGTATCAAG
>JAHDHW010000097.1:0-1672 GCA_020631105.1 Saprospiraceae bacterium
ATGGTTGTGATTCACTGGTGATCTTACAAACAGACTTAGTCTTACTAGATACGACCTACTTAACCGCGAACAGCTGTGATCCATCAGCAGTAGGTTTAGATACGCTAGTTCTAAATACCTCACTTGGCTGTGATAGTGTCATCATTACTTCGACGAGTTATTTATCAAGCGATACGTCATATGTATTTGCGACGAGTTGTAATCCATTGGATACGGGAGAGACCAGCGAATTATTAATAAACAATCTGGGCTGTGATTCCTTAGTAATTACGCAGACGGATTATTTAGCCAACGATACCACTTACCTAACAGATTCAAGTTGCAATCATTTATTAGTTGGGCAGGATACCCTTGTCTTTACAAGTTCTCTTGGTTGTGATAGTGTTGTGATAACGACGACCTCTTATTTGTCAAGTGACTCAACCTATCTGTTTGACGCTTCCTGTAATCCATTAGATACCGGATTAGTAATAGATACCTATAACTCGGACAACGGTTGTGATTCATTAGTGTTTACTTATACTTCACTTATTCAGGCTCTTGATACTACAGAGATTAATTCGACAACTTGTGACCCTGCAATGGTAGGCCAGAATGTAGAAATATTTACCAGTGTGATGGGCTGTGATAGTGTTGTATTAACAACGACGAATTTCCTTGCGAGTGATACGACTTATTTATTCGAAAGCAGTTGTAATCCACAGGATACCGGCTTACTAGTGAATAACCTCACCAACCAAAATGGCTGTGACTCCATTGTATACCTTCAGGTCGATCTTCTTGATTCGGATACGATTGAATACTTCTTTGAGTCTTGTAATCCACAGGACACCGGAGTAGTCATGAATACTTTTGTCAACCAAAATGGCTGCGACAGTATTGAGTTGACGATTACTACGCTTTTACCACAAGACACTTTCTGGATAACAGAATTAACTTGTGATACGAGCCTCGTAGGAACTAATATAGAAGCTTTAAGCAATCAATATGGTTGTGATAGTTTAATCATTACCTCAGTTGAGTTAGCGCCTTCTGATACCACACTCATAAGTAGGTTTACCTGTGAGCCAGATGAAGTAAAAAGTGATACCGTTTGGTTGACAAACATTGATGGCTGTGATAGTTTGGTAATTTATGAAGTGGTGCTGCGAGAAATTGATTTTTGGGTAGAGGTTACTGATGCCACCTGTTTTGATGCACAAGATGGGGCAGTAGTAGTCGATTCTGTAAGTGGAGCAATCGGAGAGTTATTATATACGATTAATGATGGCGTTTATTCATCAAATAATCAATTTGGAAATCTAAGCGCAGGCATTTATCAAGTTCAGGTAATGGACGATGAAGGCTGTATGGCGACGAAAGAATATACGGTTAAACAACCATCAGAGTTTTTAATCGATTTAGGAGATAATCAAGAATTAGCCCTTGGTGATAGTGTAGCATTGGAGCCTTTTACGAATTTACCGGTGGTAGATTTTACATGGGCTTCAAGCTACAACTTTAGCTGCGATTCTTGTTGGACACAAGTAGTCCGACCAATGCATTCTACTACATTTACCATTACTGCGATATCTGAGTCCGGATGTGTGGCTAGCGATCAAATATTGATCAATGTTAGAAAGGATCGCCCGATCTTTGTACCAAATATTTTTACTCCGGATAATGATGGCTT
>JAHDHW010000097.1:1772-18078 GCA_020631105.1 Saprospiraceae bacterium
CGTCCCCAGGTATCATAAATAGCCAATAATGCATAGTATACCACTGTTGCATAGGCTAATACAATCAGCCATCCTGGTTTGATTGGATAATAAAAAACCAAAAGTACCAGCGTAGCAATAAAGATGACCGTATTGATGATGGTCGGAATCTTGAGGTAATCGTTTTGGCTTGGATAGGCAAACTTTACCGGGACAAAATGTAATATCGCAAATATAATGGTCAGCACAATGTAAGTGCTCGCTGCAAAATCGCCTACGAAAAGGTAATAGAAGAGGACCATATTCCACAAGACCGGAAAGCCCATAAAGTAATTGTCATTCGAAACCATTCCTGTTTTGCCATAATAAAGTACAGAGACGAGTAAGATTAAAAAAGTTAAGGGCAGTAACCAGGCCTCCGGCACTAATTGCGCTTCATAAAACATATAGGCCGGGATAATGGCATAGGTGGCAAAATCAATCACATAATCCATGGTCTTACCATCCATAAAAGGTAAAATCTCTTTTGCCTTAAATAGCCTTGCAAAGGTTCCGTCAATTCCATCAATGACTAAGGCGACAATTAACCAAAGCATTGCGGTTCGCCAGTCATGTTTTTCTACAGCAAGCAATGCCATAAAGCCAGCGAGTAAACCCGATGCTGTAAAAACATGAACACTCCAGGCGAGTGTCTTTTGAAGGAGATTATACTTTGCTTGTAAGTTTTCGATAAGTGAGAATTATGAATTAAATCAGATCGCTAAGTTGCGTAAATGGATTTTCTTTGATCAAAAATGGATAAAATAATCTGTTTTTTCGAATCCTTCCTTAGGTTTGTGGTATGGATAAAACCAAATCACTGTTTTTACCTACTGCATTCTTAATTGCATTTCTGTTATTAGCAGGTGGATATCTGTATTTTTTTACGGATTATGATGTCCAATGGTCCGGCTTCTTTTCAATGCTGGTGTTTTACGCATTAATCTTTTACTTTGGTTCGTATGCCGCTCGACTTCGGCAAAACGATGATATCAATAGTGTAATGCTGGCTGGTCGCCAACTCCCGCTTTTTATAGCCGTATTTACCATGAGTGCGACCTGGATCGGTGGTGGCTTTATCAATGGAACAGCAGAGTATACGTATAATCCCGATTACGGTTTGATTTGGGTGCAGGCCCCCTGGGGTTATGCACTTAGTTTGATCATTGGAGGATTGTTTTTTGCCCGCCGGATGCGGAATTATGGATTCAAAACCATGTTAGATCCCTTAGCTCAGCGCTTCGGGAAAAAGATGGCAGCAGTCCTGTTTTTACCAGCATTAAGCGGAGAAATCTTTTGGACTGCGGCAATACTCACGGCATTAGGAACCACCTTCGGAACCGTCCTTGGTTTGGAGCTACAGGCGGCGATAGTCATATCCGCAATTATTGCTATTGCGTACACCGCAATAGGAGGATTATGGGCAGTTGCCTTAACAGATATTGTTCAGCTTTCCCTATTACTCATTGGCCTCGTATTGGTATTGCCATTTTCGATGGACCATCTGGGAGGTATCGGAGGACTTTGGGAAAAATACAGCGAAATGTTTGGAGCCCAGGCCACCTTGATACCTTCTGAAGCAGCACTTGGCGATTATTACTGGGTATGGTGGGATTATGCTTTACTTTTGATTTTTGGAGGGATTCCCTGGCAAGTATATTTTCAAAGGGTTTTATCTGCCAAGACCGCTAAGACCGCCATGCGCTTATCTATTTTTGCCGGGGTCGTTTGTTTATTAGCTGCAATTCCTGCGACCTTAATCGGAATGGTTGGTGCAATAACCGATTGGACATCCATGGGTTTACCCGAACCTGAGACTGCAGCGTCTATACTTCCACATGTAATGCGGTATTTGACGCCACCGGTCGTCGCAACAATTGGTTTGGGAGCCATTGCCGCAGCCGTAATGTCATCTGTAGATTCTTCAATATTATCTGCGGCATCAATGTCTAGTTGGAATGTATACCGACCAATGTTCAAACCAGATATTTCTCCTGAAAATCTGGCTAAAATAATGCGGCGTTGTATTTGGATTATTGGAGTAGCAGCGACGATTCTGGCTTTACAAATATCCAGTGTGTACGAACTCTGGTTTCTTTGCAGTGACTTCGTTTATTGTCTGCTTTTTCCTGCGCTGGTTTGCGCATTATTTGACCCCAAAGCAAATGTGTATGGCGCCATTTCCGGTTTTACGGTAGCAGCCATATTACGTTTTGGAGGAGGAGATGCTACCCTTGGAATTGAACGATTTATTGAATACCCCTGGTCCACAGAAAGTGAAGTCTTGTTTCCATTTCGGACTCTTGCAATGATTAGTGGCTTAGTCTCTATTTTATTTGTTTCGCGATTGACGCAAAGAATCGCTCCACCCAAACAATTAGTTCAACAGTCATAGCATTGCCTTTATTTTCTTGTCTTGTTGGGCCTCGAAAAACTAGCCAATTTATTTCAAGTTTAAGCCGACCGAAGGGAGGCCTTAACTTGGAATGCAGGGATAAAGAAAAGTTTTCAACTTTTCGAATAGAACAAATGGTTAAATTTGAATAATTACTTATTCTTTAACGCATCGAATCCCACATCCCAACAGTACAGACTGGTCAAAAAACAAAATCAGACTTTCATCAAATAAATTGATAATCCTCCGGGTTTCATCCGCAGCGGTATAATCGCTGGTTGCCCAGGTACAAATAATGCCGTCAACTTTGGGTGTTCCGTTGGAATCGACATAACCATTTGGCAGCCCCTTGAATCCATAAGCATCAAAACCATTCCCGGAGGAAGCAACCCAACCCGAAAAAGATTTAAGTGCATTCGCTTCATTATTTAAGTGTCCATCATTAGAGAGATAGTCTCTTAATTCAATCCAGTCTTGTTCTGTTGGTATTCGCCATCCTTGCGGTGCAAGCTTACCGGATTCAATCGCAGCATGATTATACATAGCGCCATAATAATCAAAAGGAAGTTCCTCCTCTACCGCATTATTCAAATCTTCTGTACTTGCCCATTGGTAAAAAGGAAATGTTTTATTGTCCTTGTTCCATTCTTCATCTGAGGTGTATTCTGTGATTGGAGTACCGTCGTTAAAGGTAGTCGTTTTTAGGTTTTCGATCATCCAATACTGATCTCCGATTTTAATGGAATTATAGACATTGCCATCTGCATCCGTTGCGGTAATCATATACTCAAGGAATAAATCATCCGTCACGACAAGGGTATAGAAGAAAGTGTTAACTCCATTGATAGGTCCCTGTGCGGCTTCTACCCACATAAAGTTGGGATTCGAAAGTTGCTGTACTATTTCGACATCTATTCCGGAACTGTCCCGATACAAATTATTTTGGGTTGTATTTGAAGGATCTTCATTGAACCCCCCTTCTGGTCCAAGGCCAGTTTCACCCAAAGCTTCAATTGATTTGATTTCGACAGCGAATCCCCTCGGGATATCAACACGGCTAGTACCATCAATATAGATCAAGTCTTGAGATGACTGATTATTAATAAAATAAGCACTACGACTAACCGGATCAGAAACGGTTTCTTTACAGGTTGATAAACCTAAGAGTACAAAGGCAAAAAAGAAAAGAAGGTTGATGTTTTTAGTATTCATGCTTGAAGTATTGGTCATTATTGCTGTGGATATAATTTTAATGTATTTTATAATTCTGGCCCCAAATGCTTATGCTCTAAACAAGGTAAACGGATATTTATTATGCTAATCCCCCTAATTTGACTTAACAAAAATATAGGCATAGATCCGATCACTGGTTCGTTTCCTATTGGACTCCGGAAAGGTTTGTGGTTGATTCCGGATATCAGGCAGATTTAATCTGGACTTTTCGATATGATCAACAATTTGAATAAGCTCTCCACCATTTTCACAGGCACACTTAAGCAGTTGGTCCATCGCATTATTTTTATTTCGATTTCCGATCTGCCCGGAAGGAGCCTTCGCTTCGCAGTGACCGATGAGTTGGAATTTTGCCTCTTCTCCTTCTTCAAATTTTTTGATCACCCGGGGTTCGCAGGGAGTTTTTGTCTCATAGGTCTCCTCTGCGTAGTTGATGTAGTTATAATTTGAACAAGACACCAATAAAAAGAGATAGCTCAGAATAAGTAACTTACTTAGTTTCATATTTTATCTTTGTAAGTAATCAATTTATAAACTTAGCAAAAAAAGATGTCCAAAAATAAGCCAAAATTATTAGTTACCGGGATTTCTGGCTTTCTGGGAAGTTACCTGCCTATAGTAAATAATAATCAATGGGATATCCATGGTTTTTATAATCATTCGCCGATCAACCCTGATGCTGTTGCCCATACTATTGGCCAACAACATCAGGTATCGCTGATTAAAACTTCCAAAGTTAATCTCCTTGAGCCGACCGAAGTAAAAACTGCTTTGGCTGCTATCCAGCCTGATGCAATCTTACATCTTGCTGCACAATCGAATCCTAACTATTGCGAAGCGCATGAGGCAGAAAGTCACGCCATTAACGTCGCCGCTACGCTGCTCCTCGGAGAATATGCCGCAACAGCATCTATACCTTTTGTTTTTGTTTCTTCTGATTTGGTATTCGACGGGACTAAAGCTCCTTATTCAGAAACAGATACGCCATCACCAATCAGTGTTTATGGAAGGCATAAGGTAGAAGCGGAGCAAGCTCTCCTGCAAGTTTATCCCGATGCCTGTATCGCCCGTTGTCCTGTCATGTATGGCTTACCAGCCTGGGGGAATTCTTTTATGAGTAATTGGATTAAAAACCTCAGAGAAGAAAAACCCGTCTATGCGTTTACGGATGAGTATAGAACCAAAGTTGATGGACAAACTGCAGTAGAAGGATTATTCTTATTACTCCGAAAGCATGCAAAAGGGGTTTATCACCTGGGCGGAAAAGAAAAAATATCCAGATATGACTTTGCGGTTAAGATGGCAAAGGCCTTTGGTTTACAAGAAGATTTGGTGAAGCCCTCTCTTCGGGCTGATGTAAAAATGCCTGCGGCTCGACCTGCGGATGTTTCTTTGTTAAGTGATAAAGCCTATGCTTTGGGCTATCATCCGGATGGAATTGATGTGACACTAGCCAGGATTAAAAATTTCAGTTTGGTCGAATAGTTTCACACTAAACTGGATAGCTTGCTCTCTCTCGTTACATCTTACTATTCTTAATAATTATAAGCATCAATGATAGCATTAGATACCCATCTCTGATATTCTTCAAAGTTGAAATTTCTCCAATGTTGATTCAGCTCTATATCGCTTTCTATGGCTTGCTTGAAATTTCGAACAGGATTTTTTCGATTTAAAGCATTTGATAATTGTTTTCGGACAGACTTGTTGGGAAGTTCTTCTAGAAAATCTTTCATAATTATCAGTTGGTCTTCCGGACTTAGATTTTCGAATTTTAGATAATTATCTATTTTTCGTTCTAATTCAGATTGTGCCTGTTTTTGAGATGCTATGATCTTTTTATCTTCTGTTGAATTATCAATGGTTGTTATACTTTTAGTGCTCTTATGAATATAACATGTGTTACCATTGGCTATTTCCCTTGAGATTTGTTTTATAATTGATGGATGTACTATTGACATTAAAGTATTTTCATGAAGTTAGTTAATTTCGAACCCTACCAGGTGTGCTATAGCAAATAGGGCTAAGGCCTAAATTTAAGGAAATTATTTTCGTTCCCATAGACTTCCTACCTGCCCATCGGTTTGTTACTTTATTTGTCAAGCAAAAAAGTAAATAGACCATTAAAACCAGAAAACCCGAACTTTCAAAGTTGAAAATTCGGGTTTTCTGATATTTAGAAAGCTTAAAAAACTCTAATAACTTCCATGATATCTACGAAGGAACCACTCGAGCGTCAATAAACTAAGCAGGATAAAAAATATCCATTTTAAGTTGATCACCGACCGTGTTTTGGAAGTTTCATAGATCACAGGCAAAACGGAACCTTTATCTTTTATCATTTGTGGAATTCCGGCTAACTGATCCGGATATAAAAACTCTCCACCATACTTACTGCTTAAAAGGCGAAGTAAACTATGATCCGCTGTGGTTTCATATAGTTCAAGCTGTATTGGCTGTACACTGAATTGTCCATCGTAGGTCAATTGTTCGCCATTATAATTAACGGTACCACGGAAACTATAATTCCCAACTGGGAAGTAACTTGCGTTCAGAGAGTAAGATCGGTTGTTATTCCGGTTAAATACAAAGTCAAAGTTTTTGCCTTCTGAATTACTAATCGTCAGAGTAACATCCGGATCATTGATCAATTCGTAGTTCGCATTATAAAGCTCCGCATCAAAAAAGATTTCTTCATTTTCATTGAAGATATTTTTGGACATGCTGATGCGGAATTTTCTTTTGTCTTCTTTTAAGGTCAGATATTGAAATGACTTACCGATAAGTTCCTCGAAGAGGTCGTGGTTTTCATTTTGTAAAAAATCAAATAAACGCCACTTCCAAATTCCTTCTGCGCAGAGTACTCCGACTTTGGTGCCGTTTTCTTCACCAAATGCTAATAGCGGATATTGCGTATCAATTTTTGCAATTCGTTGGTTGAGTAATACCGTTGCATTTGGATCTGCTTTATAATCCCCAAATGGAGCGAGGAGCGGAGCGAAGTTTGGTAGTTGTTGTCGCAAGTCATCATCAATCGTAAAGATGCTGAACCCATCAGCAAAGCTTGCTTGTACATCATTCGAGTTTTTCTGATCACCGCTTACATTTACAATAGATTGAGCCTGACTCACCTGCCTTAGATTACTCTGCATACCAATGATAAATAATCGAGGGATTCTTTCTTGCTCCAGTGTTTGTAATATTGAAGTAGCCGCCTGAGTCTGGCTAGGCAACTGATGGAGAACGACGAAGTCATAATCTTTGAGATTACCGTTAAAGGTTTTAGCGTAGGCCGTCGTTACTTCGTAGTTTTTATTTTTGGTAATGCTTTGTTTTATGGCCGTAAGATCCGGATGTGGAGCGTTAGCTAACAAGAGCATCTTTTGACGAGCATCGAGGATGTCCACAAAGATGTCTTTGGTATTGTTGACCGTAGTGACTTCATCCTGGACGGAGCTCAGCGAAATACGATAACGTTGAACCCCATTGGCATCAGCATCAAGGATTACTTCTTGTGTAGTAAAGAAATCGTTCCGATTGATGTTTATTGGAAACTGTTGTAAGCGACTGGGAGTACCGTTTGTTACTTTTGAGATCGTTAAAACAGAATTTGAACCACTACAGTTTTGTGCAGCTACATCAATCTGAATACTAAAACGATCTCCCAGGTAAGCAATCTTATTATGAAACACCCGCTTAAGCACAACATCTCTCTTGGCAGTCGTATCACCCAACGCAACGGTATAAATAGGCGCGGCAAGTTTAGCTCCTGCATAAATAGGATTTGAGCCTTCATTATAGATACCATCTGTCGCCATGATCACGGCTCCAAGATTTTGATTACTATATAGGTCGTAGATATATTGTAGAAATTCAGAAAGGTTACTCACCTTATCCGAAAAGTTGAAATCAATGCCTTCTCTTACATCGTTACCGAAAGCATATTTACGAACTTCATACTCGTCACCAAGTTGATCTTCGAATTGCTCCAGCGAACTTTGATAAGCTTTTTGCGCATCCTCGTCCATATCCGAAAGCACAGATTCCGATTGATCCTGAGCAATTACAATAACAGGTTTTTTAATGTCTTGTACAATTGACTTCAACAGAGGAGATAAGAGCAAGATACTCAAAAAGGAAACTGCTAAAAAACGCAGAGCCCCTAAAAGCCAGTTGAGCCAAGAAGGTTTATCCTTGAAGGTATCACTACGAAAATATATGATGAGGGCGTAGCTTAAGCCAAGCGCTAAACAAAGTAAGATATACCAGCTAGGATATTGAAAACTAAGATTTTCCATTCCGTGATTATTGGTCTTTTGATAACAAAGTATCGATTATTCCCACGTAAAAAAAGGTGCTAAAGTTGCGGATAGTATGATTTTTAATAGTCTGCGGCGCAAAATACTAAACTTACACCACTAGCAACGCTAAAAATATATCTAAAGTTGTAAATCCTGAGGATTTGAGTTTTTCTTGTATGGGGCCTGGTGTTTATATGTTAGTTGCTGACTTTAAGTGTATTGCTGTCGTTGAGCCTTATTGCTTTGATTCTCATTAAGTTAAGACTAAGTTATGGCTGTCGTCATCAGGTATAAATGGCTCTGATTTTGCTGCTTTAGTGGGTGCCCCCTGTTTAAAAATATACAAACAGAACCTACTATGCGTACTACACTTTTACTATTCGTATTGAGTTTATCATTTGGGGTACAGAGTTTTGCTCAGCAAAGACCCAGTTTGAAAACCCGAATTGATAACTTAGCCGATAGAATATTGGGCTCGGTGGATAAGGACGAGCTGTTTATCAAGTCAGATAAGACTTTTATTAACGAACAGGATCATGGTTTGATCAAGAAGATTGTGATGACCAATGGTTTTCCAACCATATCGATGGTAGGAAAGGAAACCAGCCATAAATTCTGGATGCTGGTTCAATTATGTGATCAGGATATCCAAATGCAAATGGCTGTTTCGAAGCATATGAGCTATCTCATGCGTTCTGGTGATGTGGATAAAGACGATTATGCCATGTTGACGGATCGGGCAAGAATGAACCGTGGCGCACCACAACTTTACGGTACACAATTCGTTATTAGTGACGAAGGTGCCGTTTTGCTTTATCAGACGCACGATTTAGATAATATTGATGCACGGCGCAAATCCATCGGATTAAGTCGATATGAGACTTATGAAGAAAAAATAGCGCCGGCAATCGCCAAAAAAAATGTACCAGTTAGCGATGCTGATTACGGTAGCTACTCGGGCTAATATTAAAACAAAAGATAAATGAAAAAGCTAATCCTCCTAACAGCTGTATTTTTTATCAGTTTACAGCTTTCTGCAGCGTATATCCTAATCCCAATGGATACGGATCAAAAGGATCACCTCAAAGCTTATGGCATCACTTTTTGGGTACTCAATAATGATGTTGAGGCCTGGTGGTTGCTTAATTACAGAGGTGGATCATTTGCATTTCAGCATAATTCCATTTTCGAAAAAGAATGCTTAACCCGTAATATTAGCTACGAAGTTATTCCGGACGCTCAACTCAACAAAATCCTGGCAGATATTAGTAACCAAGAGGTGAATCAAGATGCAATGAAGCTTGAAGTGGCACCTCAGATCGCTGTATATACGCCAGAGTTTAATACACGGGGAGAAAAAATTCAACCCTGGGATGATGCTGTTACTATGGTATTAACTTACGCTGAAATACCTTACGAGACCGTCTATGATCGAGAGGTACTAGAAGGTAAGCTGGCCAAATACGATTGGTTACATTTACATCACGAAGACTTTACCGGGCAATACGGAAAGTTCTACCGTAATTATCGTAACTACCCCTGGTATAAGGAGAATCAAGCAAAGATGGAAGAATTGGCCGAAAGCCTGGGCTACGAAAAAGTAAGTCAGCTTAAGTTAGGCGTCGTCAAAAAGATTCAGGAATATGTATCCGGTGGTGGATTTATGTTTGCGATGTGTTCTGCTACGGATAGTTATGATATTGCACTAGCTGCCGAAGGATTAGATATTTGTGATCATATGTATGATGGTGATCCACAGGATATGAGTGCTCAGGGCAAGTTGGATTTTTCCAGCACTTTTGCCTTCAAAGAATTTAAATTGGTTCAAGATCCAATGATCTACGAGTATTCAGAGATCGATAATTCACCTCAGACGAGAAAGGTAATTCCAGAGCAGGATTATTTCACTTTATTTGATTTTTCAGCTAAATGGGATCCGGTTCCTACTATGCTGACTCAGAATCATACCCGAACGGTCAAGGGCTTTATGGGGCAGACAACTGCTTATCGAAAACAGTTTATTAAATCTGATGTATTAATATTAGGAGAAAATAAGCCGGCAGGGGAGGTTAGGTATATACATGGTGTACGTGGTAAAGGATTCTGGACTTTTTATGGTGGCCATGATCCGGAGGATTATCGACACTTTGTGGATGACCCGGAGACGGATCTAAGTTTACATCCGAATTCGCCAGGTTACCGGTTGATCCTCAATAATATTCTGTTTCCTGCAGCAAAAAAGAAAAAACGTAAAACATAGGTATTTTAATACCAATATGAAAAAGGGAAGTACACATCGTACTTCCCTTTTTTCATATTAGAGATACTTTTTAACCGTTCTATGTACTTTTATTTTTAGAGAAAATTTATTGATGATTTTTGTTAGGATTTTTCTTTTTGGTTCGAATTTTGCTTCTATCTGAAGTATATAAACCCGTTTACAAATGAAAAATAATAGACAATTATTACAATCTTTTTTCTCCCTAATTATTGCAGTATTCTTTTCTACTGCACTTATCGCACAAAACGATAATATTTTATCAGTTGATGCCATGGATTTTGGTGCTGGTATTGTCGTAATGTGGGAAACCGTGGATGTACCCAATGATGGTGAAACATTCGTGATTGAGCGCGCAACTGATCAAAGTACAGACTTCGAAAAAGTCGGAGAATTAGAGGCTAGTTCAATGGGCGGAAGATCACAATTTACCTTTGAAGATCGAGAATTAGGTCTTAAGAAAGCTTTCTACCGAATTAAGACTATAAAGTCTAACGATGGAATTGAAAGTTACTCTGAAGTAATTCCAATCGTAAAGGATGTACTTAACAATTTTATGATTCAGGAAACTGAAAAAATTGGTGAGCATCAATACCGAGTATCTGTTGTATCTGTTGTTGATGGCGAATTGAAGTTCCAATTAGCTACCAATATGGGAGACATTGTGAATAAGCAAGTCTATTCAATGGCAAAAGGCGAGAATGATTTTATGGTAGATCTTGAAGTAGAAGCAGATGGCTCTTATGTAGCATCGTTCCAGAATGGTTCTTATACTATTACGAAGAACTTTTCTAAGCAAGCTACTCAGGAAGACAACGTAGCACGTAAAGACTAAGCAAAATATAAACTTGGGAGCTTTGCTCCGCGAAAGCCGATAGGAACATTATGTTTTTATCGGCTTTTTTAGTTTGTCTCAGGAAAAGTTACAAACTTTTCTTTATCGTATACTTCCCAGTTGCGCTTTGCTAAAGTGGAAAGAATATGGGATGTTTTTATGTAGATGTATTGCTGCTAGTTTAACGAAGTGTAACTAGTAGTGTCGAAATATAGAAAAGTTTTTAACTTTTCATCATGAGGACTTCCCGGTGATGCTTCGCTAAACTGGAAAGAAGGGATCAAGTTAATTGGCTAAAGGTTGAGTAATATTTTTAGCGAGCTGTTCCAGATCAATGCCCAATACGGATTTATTGACTTTCAGTGTTTGTTGTTTTAGGTCATCGGGTAGATCCCTAAAGCCGAGCTGTGCACCTAAGATCATACCCGCCACTGCTGCTACCGTATCATTATCCCGGCCGGCATTAACGATAAAGGCCATCGTTTTTCTGAAATCACCATCACCATAGACTAGTCCGGCATACAAAATCTGCCAAATTTCTCCTGCGTGAAAAGCAATGGCTTTTTCTTCTTGCTCTAAGCCTTGATAGATAGCATCTAGTTGCATCCATTCAGATTTAGAACCTGGGAATCCTTTTGGTATTTTTATCTTGGTTGAATCACTCAAGTCAATTTGCGTGGAGCGCTCAATCATGTTGTCAGCGCTATTGGCCAGCCCTTCCGAAAGTCGCCCGATCAGTCGACTATTCCGATATTCGTAAGGGTCGACGTATTGAATGGTTTGCAAAACAGAATCTAAATCACTTGTGGCCATTGCGGTACTGGTCATGGCAGCAACCAAGCCAGAAATATCCCGGGCATAACCTAAATCAAATAATGCATGATCATATGCTACTGTATATGCTTCTTCAGGGTTTAAGTTTATCAAGCCAAACATCGGAGTGTAAAGCATACCAGCGCAGGACATCTCTCCTCCATAAAAACGATGGAGCACCCGGTTATACGCCGTAGGCCCTTCCTGGTAAGCCATGGTCACGCGCGCCCATTCTTTAATCCAGTTGACTTTTTCCATTTGCTGATCCAAGGCATCTGTAGAGTTTTGACTTTTTTCATTAGCTAGACCTTTTACTAATGTCTGGTAATATTGACTAATGAATTCGGCAAATGCATCCGGAGAGATTTGATTTTTCTTTTCGGCAAAATATTGCCCCATGAAATATTTCCAGCGCGTATCATCGGTAGTTGCTCCAGCGACTAAATTATGATCCCAGGTACCTTCCGGACTTTTGGATCGCAATGCATCGGTAAGACCATTGATGTATCCGTATTCTTTTTGGATGGCAGTGCGATGCCACATTTCCGTAGAGGCCCCCATGGCGTCACCAATTGCGGAGCCAACGAGGGCACCGAGGACTTTATCGTAATAAGCGTCAGCGTCCAGCGGAGGGGAAGCCTGACCAAAAGTGTTCGCCGGTGTTGGGGAGGGGAGATCGACCGAGGATTCGGGCGCGTCGGTACAAGCGCTTAAGAGGAGGAAGGACCCTAGAATAAAAATTATACGTAGACTCATGATAGTATCATTCGGTGAGCTAATTGCAAGAGGTAATCTTTTTCCTCAAGGCTATGTTCTAAAGGAAGCTGTGCTAATCCGATTAATCTTCGCATGATTTCTATACCTGCAACTCTTCGCACTAAAGCTTGATTATGATCAATACCATAGGCTTGAGATATCGTATCTACATAATTATCGTCGAGCGTTCCAATAATCATATGGGCGGCCATTACCCCTAAATCAAATTCGGCAAAACCTACAAAACTAAATTCGGGATCAAGGATATACACTTTTTCTTTTGCTTTCATCCAGCTCCCGGGATAGTAGTCTCCATGCAAAAGGACTTTTCCGGTCGATAGATATTGTGCTCCCGTTTGATCAATGATATTTCGTAAGCCTTCGTCTGATTTGTATTTATTAGCTATTCGCTGAAGTCCCTCCTGGATCGAATTTAGATCGAAGCCATTATCTTCCAAAAAGGGTAATACAAAAATATGTTGGTGATTAAGTTGTCGTAAGGAAAGATTCTCCGGATAACCCCCTGGCGGAGTACTCTCATGAATATCCTTAAGTAAACTTACCAGTGTATTAACATCCTCGTCTTCAATATTTCGAGTATGATAAGTATTGGTCATATCTTGCACCGATCCTAGATCTTCCATCATGAGAAGGTGTTCTGCCGCATCATAATTTAGCACTGAAGGAGTATGCATTTTTAAGGCGTCAGATTGTATCGACTGATAAAACTGGTGCTCAACATCAATACGGTCAAGCGGCGCTTCAATCTGTTGATACTTTTGAACGTAAGGTCGAGATTGTTTGAGAATAAAAGAGCGTTGGTCCGTTTGTATACGAATGACAACATTCATGTTTCCTTCTCCGGGTTTGCTAAAGGATTGAATAGTCTCCCCGCTGTTTAGCCATCCTTTCGACATCAGGAAAGTTTGGATATCGGAAATGCTGGTATCAAGGTCAAGGTATTGCAAGGCTTTTTGTTTTGTTAAGACTTATAAAAATAGGCTAGGGCAAAGCGGATTTTATGATAAGGTATCTCTTCGTTTAAGGCTTCGTAGATTTCACGAAGTTTGAAAGGAGGCGTAATCGAACGGATTACTCCGATGATCAACTTCAGCTCTTTGGTACTGACGAATCGTTTGATATCAATGTCTTTATCTTTTGCGTAAAGCTGAACCAGATGATCATAAACGGTCTGCTCTGAAATATCTCTTTCCATAGCAATTTGTTCTGCGCTGAACCCACGTTTGTACATTTGATAGGTTTGCAATTGGGTGACGCCTTTCATCTTAACACCTTCATCTGCTTTTTTACTTACGAAGTCCAAGATGGCTTTCATAAACTCTGCACCGTACTGTTTAAGTTTTTTCTCACCAACTCCCGAGATCATAGAGAAGTCAAATTCTGTAAGTGGTCGTTTGGCAGCCATCTCTTCCAGAGAAGCATCTGAGAAAACGAGGTAAGGAGGAATCCCTTGCTTGGTAGCCAGGGAGCGACGTAGTTCGCGTAATGCCTCAAAGAGTTCATCACGTACCCGTTCTCGGACGGTCTTGGTTTTGACCTTAGCTTTTTCAGCTTCTTGACGTTGCTTGATATCCGCTAATTTGACCAGATTTACTTTTCGGCCTTCGAAAAGGACCTCTTTACTCGCGGGGGTTAATTTTAGAACATTTCTTTGATCATAAGCAATCTCTAGAAAACCTAAATTGATTAACTGACTAATGAGATGTTGCCAATCAAATGCGGAGATATCTCCGCCGATTCCATAGGTTTTGATTTTGTCATATTGGAGCTGTAATAACTCCTGACGTCGAGAACCCCGCAAGACATCAATTAACATTCGGACACCGACGCGCTCTTGTAATCGTACTACTGCCGAGAGTGCTTTTTGGGCAATCACAGTACCATTGAAGTATTGTGGTGGATTTTTACAGACATCGCAATTACCGCAGTCGTTTTCCAAATTCTCACTAAAGTAGTTGAGCAAAATCTTCCGGCGGCAGATTAAGGATTCTGCATATTGTTGCATACGCTCCAGCTTGGATAGTTGGACCGCTTCGTTTTCGCTATTATTATTTTGGATAATATCCCGCAGGACCATAACATCTCTAAAACTATAAAACAGCATTGTGTCTGCTTTTACACCATCTCGTCCTGCACGTCCAATTTCCTGATAATAACCTTCCAGGTTTTTAGGAAGATTATAATGAATGATCCAGCGTACATTTGATTTGTCAATCCCCATTCCGAATGCAATGGTAGCACAAACAATCTCCAGTTCATCCTTAATGAAATCTTCCTGGACCTTAGATCGATCTTTATCTGGTAGGCCAGCATGGTAGGCAGAAGCTTTGAATCCGCTTTTGCGAAGCTTTGATGCTACTTCTTCGGTATTCTTACGACTCAGGCAATAGATGATTCCGGCCTGGTTGGGACGTACCCTAAGAAAATCAATAATCTGTTCAAACTTCTTTTGCCCCGGTCGAACCATCAGGCTGATATTAGGGCGATCAAAGGAGTCAAGGAATACTTTGGGTTCCTGTAGGCCCAATTGTCGGACAATATCGCGACGGGTAATTTTGTCTGCTGTAGCAGTAAGTGCAACGATAGGTACTTTAGGAAACTGTTGCTTGAGGAATTTTAGTTTTTTATACTCCGGACGAAAGTCGTGCCCCCAGGATGAGATACAATGAGCCTCATCGATTGCAAAGAGATTAATGTTTGCTTGCTGGAGTAAGGGGAAGAAACTTTGTGATACAATTTTCTCCGGGGAAACATACAATAGCTTGATATTACCATTATAAAGGTCATCTTCTACAGACTGTTGTTCGGAACTGGTTAAGGAAGAGTTTAGAAATGCGGCTTCAACGCCATTTTCACGTAAGCCTTCTACCTGATCTTTCATCAAGGATATCAAGGGAGAGACAACAACGCATACCCCTTCCATCGTCACTGCCGGAATTTGGTAACAGATAGACTTACCACCTCCGGTAGGCATGAGAACCAGGGCATCTTTGCCTTGGTAAATACGTTGGATGATCGACTCTTGCATAGAGCGAAATTGATCGTATCCAAAGTATTTTTTTAAGGCCTGTTTGGCCGAAGCTACTGTCATCTCGTATGTTGCTTAATAATTAATCTACCAGATGGTCTAAAATATCATTTTCTTCATATGGATTGTCCAGGTCAACCAGATTTTTGAAAGCTACATAAAAGGTAGCGTATCCGGCAGGAAGTGTAAATAATCCTCCAATAATACAAAGGAGGAAACCTGCAATAATAACAAGGCTGGTGACTATTAATAATCCTAATACTGCCCAAAAGTTTTGAGTAACGATTTTACGACTGATCTCCATGGCATCCCAGGCCTGGTATTCTCCAAAAATTACAAAGAATGGAGCGAATATGTATATGGTTGCAAGGTAAACAACTCCTATAAATGAAAGGAATAAGGATAAAATACCTACTAATCCGAAATTAGGGTCTGCAAAATCATTAGCAAATGCTCCGGCGGTAATTAAGGCGGCAATACCCGGGATAAATACCAGAATCATTAATCCAGCTATAATTAATTGTTGGATTAGCAACTGCGCAAAGTAATCAAAGCCTTTGAAAAAATCATTGAACTCTCGTTGTTCGTTTCGGTGGATTTTGTGTGCAAAAATATAATACCCGGCAAT
>JAHDHW010000097.1:18178-20784 GCA_020631105.1 Saprospiraceae bacterium
AAGGCAGGCGAAATAATCTGCCCTGCCATCGGGAGGAAACTTGCTGCCATGATGATCAGAAAGTATACAAGGGTATAGCCTACAAAAGAACCCAACTCTTCTTTGACGATATCAAAACCATCATTCAGAGATGATGAAATATCTATGTTGAACCCATTATCCATTAAGTCCTGGATTTTTCCGGAATTCAATAAGTTCATATTTATTTGTTTTAGTGAATTATTATTGATGTGCGACAGATCAAAATAATTTTTGATTATTTCGCTCATTACTTCAGCCTTAAAAGTAAAATAAATCGAAGACTTCTCCTATTCGACACCTGGATTACAAGAGGTCTGCTGGAAATAAAACTCTATTCTGTCTGAGGGGCAGTAGTAGCTAAGGTAAATACTTTTCGGTGGTCTTTGTAAAGACGATAGAATCCGTAAAGTATAGCACTAAGAAATAGGACAGCTACAAAATCTTTTTGGAAGACAAAAGATCCATAATCCCATTCAAAGAAGTGCAGAATGGCTTCCATATTCAGAAAATAAGCGATTGCAGTCAATGGGAAGAGCAGATAGTCTTTTCTGGCTACACCGTATAGAAAACTTAGTAATAATGCCGGATGTGCGTAGCGCTCATGCATTTGAGTATTGAAGAAGAAAAAACACAAAATGCATAAGACCGCGCTTAAAAAAAGTAGGGAGGAGAATTGTTGGATTTTGTAGCCAGGCTTGAACCAATGTCTGAAAACCCCAATCGTCAAAGGGAGCAGTGCAAAAAAACTACTGATGAAGAATAAACTAAGTCCCCAGGTCTTATAATTGAGTCCCCACCAAAAGGGTTGGTAGTCTTTGGCATAAAGCGCATCCTGTCCTTCATGGACGAATTGCCAGAAGTTGAAAGCGTTCAGCGATACATTGCGGTATTGATCTACTAATCCGGACATTACGGTGTACCATTGATCGATGGTGCCAGATAGCAGAAACGGGAGCAATGGGAGGATCAGCGTCGCAGCTCCTAGTAAAAATATATTAATTAATAAGCGCCAGGAACGAACTAATGGAATCATCGCCAGGATAAATACAGGTATAAAAACGACTGCCTGGAATTTGGTATGTATGGCTAGACCAAAGGAAATCGTGGCCCAATAGGCTTGTTTCCGTATCGCAAATAATAGTGCTGCCGCAACAAAGACCGTCAGGATACTATCCATTTGTCCCCAGAGATAACTATTGTATAGATAAGCCGGATTAAGTAACAATAATAAGGGGACCCACCAGTAGCGATTAATGGGGCGGATGATTAAGAAAACGAGCATTGCTCCTATAAAATCGAAAATAAGGGGGATGACTTTGAAGTACTTAGCATATTCGGTGATCGCTTCTGCATCATTAAAAATTAATGCAAAGATGTTATAGAAGTAAAGAATAATAGGAGGATAATTGCATGGAAACTCCGTCTCTACGCCAAGGCCATAATTATAAACATTCGCCAGTCCTTCGCTCAACATAAACTGTGACCAGCGTTCCCAATGTCCGAGATCCCCACCGTGCCCTCGTTCCGGGAGCCAGATCACCAAAAGAATAAAGAGCAAGGTATACCCCGCTCCTAAAATGATTTTAGCCTGCTGTGCTTTCGTGTTCAACATCGTTCTGCTCGTGATAACCTAAAAATAGGAAAAAACCAACCAGTGAAAATACTACCGCACATAAAGCAGCTATTCGAACACCAGAAGGATTATCCAGGCTTTTACCAAAAAGTAATAAGGAAGGAAAAATAAGATTGGATAACATCACACCCATCTTCATCATGAAGTTACGTACCCCATAAAACATACCGGATAATTGTTCACCACTGGAGGCTTCGTGCTCATGTACAATATCGGCTATTATCGTATTTGGTAAAATACCGAAAGCGGCTAAAGGAAAAGCAGATAGAACCGCCAGCGAATAGAAGAGTACCATATTCGGAATAGGGAGAATGCCAATACCCGCAGTCAATAAGAAGACGACGGCAAAAACCAAAAACGCAATAGTCAATAAGCGTTTTTTACCTATGCGTTTTGCCAGAATATTGATCGGGATATACAACAAAAAACTGGCAAAGAATCCTATTGCTGAGAATAGGGTAGCGAAGCCTTTGTCTAATCCAAAAAGTACGGTGATATAATAACTCACTCCAACCTGTATAAAAGTAAGCGCCAACCAATACATCAAATCCGAAAATATGAAAAAGCGGAAATTACGATTACCAAAGACAGATCCCATTGAGGATCGAATATCAATACTGGTAGATTGCTGTTCTGCATATTTATTTTCCTTGAGGAAAAAGACAGGGACGAGCATAAAGAGTAAAGACAAAATGGAGAAAATGGCCATTACGACCTGAAATGCTAAAGTGGGGTCTAAATCCATACTTGTCTCAAATAACCCCTGTAACGCATAGGCAGTGTTCCCGATCAAAAAACCCAGTGCCCAGGTAACCGAAATGATCGTACTGATCAATAATCGATCATCCTGATGGTGCCCTAATTCAGAGATGAGCGCAGTATACGGAACGACATATAGCGTCATAAAGAAATAAAACAGTAAGATCATTACTACCAGCCAGATGGTATTGGT
>JAHDHW010000098.1:0-7154 GCA_020631105.1 Saprospiraceae bacterium
TGAATCAACAAAGGATGCTTATTAAAATATGGGGAAGTGATATACTTCCGAATGCGGTTTTGTTCATATTTATCAAAATATTGTAGAATTGAATATATTTTACTGTTTTGCATTCGAATTTTTTTTACTATATTGCAAGATATTTACCTATGTTGTTGTTCTTTTTACCCCCTCTCGCCACCGAACATATTCATTTAGAGAGGAATATGAGAACCCTGTTTGCTTAAATCGTTTCAAGGCTGGATATCGTTTTTTCAGTTTCTTGTCAGGTGCTAATATTATATAATTTTTATAAAAATTGCACAATTGATGAGAAAATTTAGAACATATCAACACTTAAAAAACTGAAAGACAGTATTTTAGCCGTTTTATTTTTGTAAACAAACTGAATTTTTGTTTGCACAATTAAACTTAAATGTATTGGAATTTTTCTTATAAGTTTAAGATTATTGTACAAGCTCCCGTGAACAAATTGTATTAAATCCGACCATGATGAATGTATCTCGACCATTCTTTAAATTATTCCTCTACCTTTTGGTACTGGTTTTCCCTGTTTTGTTGCAGGCTCAGTACGAATATCATGAGGTGGTGATGAATGATTCTCTTCGCCTGGAGTTTCAGTCTGCCGGAAATGGGGGACAAATTGAAGTCCAACCTTCCAATGGGCAATATCTGCTTAATGGTATACCTAATGCTACGATCGGTAGCACGAATAATGAAATAATTTACATCCCTAATATAGATTTTATTGGAAATGATACTATGGTAGTCCTGTACTATCAGGATGGTCCTGTTGGTCCTATCCAGAGTTATACCACTTTTGTAATAAGTGTGGTACAAGCTACCGTAAATGCTCGAGATGATTATGCAGCAACGATGCTTAATACTCCTGTTGAAATAGCAATTCTTGAAAATGATGAAGGTTCAGGTGCGCTTTCCTTAATTGATGTAGCCCTGGTTAATAATGGAGTAGTAGCGATTAATGGTGACCAGATACAATATACGCCAAATGAGGGTTTTGAAGGAACGGCCAGATTAACTTATACCGTATGTGATTCTGAATTTGATAAATGTGACGTTGCTACGGTAGCAATTTTTGTTAAAGATATTCTTGGAAAAAAGGATACAACCCTGGTAGGGACACTTCAAAATCAGGCAGCAAAAGCCTTATTCTCTATCAATAATGGAATACAAGAGATCGATAGCCCTAAAAACGGTAATCTTATTTTAATGGACGGAGGGGTTAGTTATCAACCGGATGAAGATTTTATTGGCCTTGATACTTTTACTTATGCGTATGATATCAATGACCAGACTTCCTTAGCCACATTTGTCGTTGATGTTATTCCTGCAGATGCACCTAACGGCTATGCAATTGTAGATTATCAATACACCAGCAAAGGAAATGCAACAACCTTTAATGTACTGGAAAATGATTTAAATGACTTCCTATATGTCCAATCTTTTACGGGGTCTAGTTTCAACGGGACAGTAACGCATGAGGGTAATGGTGTTTTTACCTATACGCCTCCCTCCTGGTTATCAGGATTAGATTACTTCGAATATACTGTTGCTTTACCTGGGACGACTTCTGAAGAAACGGCGCGGGTGTATATTCTGGTGAATAACCATAAGCCAGCGGAAGAAGAGTATGAGTTGTTTTCAGTAATCAATACTCCTTTGATTATTAATTATGAAATTCCTATAAGCGATTTCTCTTTTACAGAAGTTAGTGCTCCTGATAATGGGGATGTTGTGGTTTACGACGGTCCATCCAGTAATCATAGCGATTTGGATGATATTAACGGGCAGGCTGTTATTGGTCATAACGTTGTGGTTTACTACCCCAATCCGGGGTTTAAAGGTGTGGATGCGTTTGACTTAGAATATTGTGTAGGTACGGATTGTAAAACCATAACAATATATGCTGAGATCCGATCTATGGATATGGAAGAAGAGGAAGAAGAAAACTTATGCGTCAATGATTGTATTTGGACAGGAGATACCAATAAAGATGGAGCGGTAAATATGGCAGATTTGTTGCCTATCGGATATTCTATCGGAAAAGTTGGGGTAGAGCGAATTGATGCATCAACAGACTGGTATGCACAGCACTCAGAGGAATGGAATGAGAATATAGCAGGTACAGACAAAAATCTTAAGCATGTAGATACGGATGGAGATGGATATATCTCTGTAAATGATACCGTTGCGGTTCAACAGTATTACGGAAAACATAATAACCTTACTTCTGGTGCTAATATAGCCACCGCACAGGTTCCATTGTTTTTTGTACCAAAAACTCCAAACCCTGCTCCTGGTGATCTGGTTGAAATAGATATTATTCTTGGTACGGAAAATTATCCTGCTACCAATATTCATGGAGTGACCTTTGGTCTTAACTTTAATGAGGATATTGTGGAGCCGGGATCCATGCGGGTAGATTATGATCAGGATAACTGGTTATCGTATGGTAATACCGTTATGAGTATGATGAAAGAACCTCGTCTGGGTAGAGTAGAATCGGGTTATACCCGAACTACCGGAGT
The DNA here is from genome assembly GCA_020631105.1 of Saprospiraceae bacterium. GTDB lineage: Bacteria > Bacteroidota > Bacteroidia > Chitinophagales > Saprospiraceae > JAHDHW01. The sequence continues at coordinate 2,550 of JAHDHW010000098.1, forward strand.
AGCTGCTCATGGTTATGGTAAATTAGGAACAGTTTCATTTATTGTGGTTGATGAAATCATTGATGGAGCAAGATTAAGAGATACCTTAACACGTGTTTTCCACCCACAGTCCTTAATTTCTATGGATGTAGGAGGACAATATGTTGAGTTTTACTCAGAGCCTTTTGAATTAAACATAGCACATAATATCGATGAGCCATTTGTGGATGATAACCGCAATCTCATTGCTTTCCCTAACCCAACTGCCGATTATTTAAATGTTCATGTTAATGGCAATAATGAGCTAGAGCAAATCTTAGTACGCTCCATCACTGGTCAAGAAGTGATGACAATGAGTGGCTTAAGTGGTAAGCAAGCTCAATTAGCATTTGATGAGCATATATCTAATGGAATCTATTTGATTACTGCGATTTGTGATAGAGGCGTTTATTCTCAGAAAATAAAGCTGGTAAGATAATCGTTTAGAGGACCTGGATATAATTTCGCTAAACTTCACTGATTGAAGAAGTTTAGCCCCTGTTACGGATATGTTCATAGGATTTATATAATTTGTTCTAAGAAAGTCGCATCACTACGATGCGGCTTCTTATGTTTTTAGGACCATCTTATCCTATCCGGGAGAATTTGAAATCCGCATTTTGGATGTGTAAAAAGAGAGCAAGAAAGATGAATTAACAAGCTTATAGATGCTGACTAAAAGACAAAAGACCTTACGAATTATTTCATTCGTAAGGTCTTTTGTGATTGCCAAAGGCAGGTAGTGCCACTGTTCAAAAAAAATTATGGCTTAGGGTTTACCTGCATTTGAATTATTCCTGTTGTTAGATTTTTGCCCTGATCTATTTCGATCTCCGCCTCTTCCACCACCAGAGCGATTTTTGTTATTTCTGTTATTTGAACGTCCTCCGTGATGCTTGGATCTGTTTCTTCCACCACCACCTCCATGCCTTCCTCTTCCGCCACCGCCGCCTCGACGTTTTTTGGGCTCATAGGCTGGCCCTTCCCCAACTTCCGGCGGGTTAGGTGCTTTAGGAATTTCTTGCTCTATCAGTTGTTCTATATTATGAAACTTATGTTGATCCCGATCCGAGATAAAAGTGAGTGCAACTCCGGTTGCGTCAGCACGTGCTGTTCTACCTACACGGTGCACATAATCTTCGGCATCATTGGGTACATCGTAGTTTATTACCAGGCTAATCTCTTTAATATCGATACCTCGAGCTAGTATATCCGTTGCCACTAGGATCTGGACTCGTTTGGCTTTGAATTGATTAAGCGCCTGTTCACGCTCTTTTTGTTCTAGGTCAGACGAAATAGCTTGAGATTTGAATCCTTTACGACGCAAGGATTGATCAATCTCTCTTACCATCCGCTTAGTCGATGTAAATATAATTACACTTGGATAAGTATCAATTTTACCATCCAGGAGACTCTGTATGAGCGCAATCTTCTGATTGTCATAAACTAAGTACGCTCCTTGTAATACTCCAGCAGCAGGCTTAGAAATAGCAATGTTGACCTGCTTAGGCTCTCTAAGAATGCTTTTAGCAAACATTCTTATCTTCCCGGGCATAGTCGCAGAAAAAAGTAAAGTCTGTCGATCCTTAGGAAGTTTAGAGACAATCATCATAATGTCATCATAGAATCCCATATCGAGCATTCGGTCTGCCTCATCCAGGATAAGATGTTTTAGTTTATCCAATTTGACATATCCCATGTTTAAATGAGAAATCAATCGCCCTGGAGTGGCGATAATCATATCAGCACCTTTGGTTAAGGCACTCTTCTGATTTTTCCAACTATCACTATCATTACCTCCATACACAGGTGCAGAACTAACCCCCAAGAAGTAACCAATGCCCTCTACTTGTTGATCTATTTGTAAAGCTAGTTCACGAGTAGGTGCAATAATTAAGGTCTCAATATCTGGCGTATCTTCTTGCCGTTTGGCAATTTTATTCAGTATTGGTAGTAGGAATGCAGCAGTTTTACCGGTTCCGGTTTGAGCACATGCAATAATATCATGTCCTTCGCTAATAATTGGAATAGCTTCCTGCTGTATGGGAGTTGCTTCCTGAAAACCCATCATAGACAGGGCTTCAAGTAAGGAGGGCTCAAAATTAAATTTATCGAATGTCAAAAGGCGATTGTTTATTAAAATATCCTGACACATACTTTATCAAACAGGCATGTGTTGGTCAAAAGCTCACAAATTTGGTCAAAATAAAGGTTAAATACAAAGTATTTGAAGAATTCTTATTTTTCTTTACTATATTAAATCCATCACAGACACCCTTTCAAAGTAGAAATTAGGTATCCTAAGGTCTATACGCTGTTATAACTCTAAAGATGCCCAATTGTTATATTAATTAATTATTTCGGGGATAAAATGGTAGCAGTTAATTTTATCCGTAAACGTTTTATTACAAACTAGAACTATGTACAAGATTTCTACGCTCGTGATTATCCTTTCATTGGCTTTTTCTTCTTTGTCGGAAGCACAAAGTTATATTGGAGTGAATTTCAATTATATGAAAGCTTTGGGAGAATATGGGGATAATCTTACTTCGAATCCAAGAGGTATTGGATTCAATTATATGTTTCAGCCTAAATCATCCTTTAAGCATTTTTATGTTGGCCTGCAGGTAGGCGTTTCTATGTATGCAATGGAAGGGTATAATGAAGCCGTATGGATTGATGAAGAATTGGCTACTATTGAAGTCGATGAGGAGGATTGTTTTTTGTCGTATAGCCTAACCGGGCGTTATTATTTAGTAGAGGATCGATTGATTAACCCATATCTCGAAATGCGGTTTGGAGGCATGTCTTTTTTTAGTACAAAATTGACAGAGGATAAATACGACGAATATTATGACAATAGTACGACATTTCATGGAACCGCATTACAAACCGGTCTTGGTGGTGGATTTTCTTTCCACGTCAAAGATAATCTTTGGGTAGATTTCAACGTTATCTATAACAAAGGATCCCATACAAATTATAGGGATATTGGCTCAAAAGATGTGAATTTCAGATTAGATCCCGAAGCGAGTGAATTTGAGTCTTACACCGGTAACCTAAACTTTGGTCTTGGTGTACAATTTGGTTTTTAGTTGGTTTTGTTTGTTAGATAATCGAAGGGCGTAGCCATTGGCTTCGCCCTTCTTTGTTTTGTTTATAGTCTATTCTGATTAATGATTTCTAATAACTCATCCCGGTAGTTCTTTCCAACAGGTAAATGCTTTGCTTGTCCCTTTTCCATCACTTCGACCATATTACCAACGACCGCATTGATTTTGTTAAGATTAATAATATAAGATCGGTGGATTCGCTTGAAAATACCAGAAGGCAATTTGTCTTCAAGGCTTTTCATTGTTTGAAGCGTAATAATGCGACCTGTGTCCTGGCGAATAATTACATAATCCTTTAAGCCTTCAATGTAGATGATATCATCATATGAAACCTTAATCAACTTCTTGTCCGCTTTTACAAAGATGAAATTTGGATCATCACCTGTTGTAATCGTCGCAGCATTATCTTTACGTTGTAACTCTACCTGTTCAACTGCTTTGTTAGCCGCTTTCATAAAGCGTTCTAAAGAGATTGGCTTAAGTAAATAATCAATTGCATTTAACTCAAAGCCTTCAATTGCATAGTTTGCATATGCAGTCGTAAAAATGACCAATGGAGGATTTGATAAAGTCTTCAGGAAGTCCGTTCCGGTCAACTGAGGCATTTGAATATCCAAAAACATCAAATCCACATCATGTACTTTCAGGGCTTCATTAGCCTCCAGTGCGTTTGTACAGCGTTGTACCAGGTTTAACTCCGGCATTTTCTCAATATAGGTTTCCAATACGTCAAGAGCAAGAGGCTCATCATCAACAATAATTACATTTATCATAGTAAGCGAGTTGGTTTATAAATATGAGTTGAGTATTTGATTAATAATCCAGATCCAGCTTAAGATTTACAGCATAAGTGGTTGGATTGTCCTTAATATCCAAATCATAATGCTCTGGATACAAAAGATTCAGACGACGGCGGACATTTACCAGACCAATTCCTCCACTTCTCCGATGTTCTATGGTTGGAAGCTTCTCCGCTTTGCTATTTTCGATAAAAAAGTCAACATGTTGTTCGTTTACCTCCAGCTTGATATTGACAAACCCTTTTGAGATTTGACTATTGAGCCCATGCTTAAAACTGTTTTCTAAAAATGGGATAAACATCAGCGGTGCAATCTTTTGATCGGCCACATTTCCGACGACATCAAAGTTGATTTCTACATTAGGCCCCTGCCGCAAGCGTTCCAAATCCAGATAATTTCGAATATAGCTGACCTCTTTACTTAAAAGTACCCTTTTTTCATTGCATTCATACAGCATATATCGCATCATCTCTGATAGCTTAATGACTATTTCGGGCGCTTTATCTGACTTCTTAAGTGTAAGCGCGTATAAATTGTTTAGGGTATTAAATAGGAAATGCGGATTTATTTGCGATTTCAGGAACTTCAGTTCCGATTGCATAGTTTGTGTTTGCAACTCTCTTCGATCTCTTTGGTATCGCACCCAGTCAGAGATAATCTTTAGGATTGTAGAG
>JAHDHW010000098.1:7254-20762 GCA_020631105.1 Saprospiraceae bacterium
GCTGACCAGGGTAATCAGGAACAAAAACCAAAAAAGAACATGATACACCACACGTTTCGAAAAGAAACTGTAGATTTTAGTGATAATACTACCTTGTGCGATTGTACTCATGAAAATGGACTAATTTATCCGGCTTGGGGCGATTGTTTAAGAATAATTATTGCGGCCGATTAACAAAATGGTCGCAGCGGTAAATATACTTAAATCAACTAATTTACCACAATAAGGAAAATGCTCATTACTACTCAAAATAAATTCGATGAAACCAGCTTTTAATGAGAAGAATGATTCGCTGAGTTACATCACTGAAATGCACCGCAAGGATGCTGCATCAATACAAATTTCTTTGTACTTTTGCGGCGCTTAAATCTTAAGAGGAAATGGTCTATATTACTAGAAAAGAACGATTTAACGCCGCTCACAAGCTTTGGGTTAGTGAGTGGAGCGATGAAAAAAACGAAGAAGTCTTCGGCAAATGTGCTAATGCTAACTGGCATGGGCATAATTATGACCTTTTTGTAACCGTCAAAGGAAAACCTGACCCGGTTACCGGCTTTATCGTCGATGTCAAAAAACTAAGCAAAATAATAAAACGAGAGGTTACGGATCAGCTGGATCACCGTAATTTGAACCTTGATGTTGAATTTATTCCTAAAGGATTACAACCAACCACCGAAAATTTAGTTGTACTGATATGGAAACAATTGGAGCCTTACATCGACGGATGCAAACTCCATTGTATTAAACTTTACGAAACAGAAAATATCTACGCTGAATATTTCGGAGAAGAAGATTAAATCTTTCGTGGTATTGGTTAACAAATAATTTATGGCTTACAAAAAAACAGAAACTTACACCGAGAAAACTACCAGCTCCCTCATCAAAAAGTATGAAAACATTATTGAGCAACTTGGAGAGGATAAAGAGCGTGAAGGACTCATAAAAACCCCTGAACGAGTAGCGAAAGCAATGCAGTTTTTGACTCAGGGTTACGACCTTGATGCTAATGAAATCCTCCGCTCCGCTATGTTTAAAGAGGACTACAGCGAAATGGTCATCGTAAAAGATATTGAACTGTATTCTCTCTGCGAACATCACATGCTTCCATTCTTTGGAAAAGCGCATATCGCATATATTCCCAATGGTCACATTGTTGGATTGAGTAAATTGCCACGTGTGGTAGATGTATTCGCACGTCGCTTACAGGTTCAGGAGCGATTAACGGATCAAATCCTTCAGTGTATTCAGGAAACACTAAAACCTCTAGGCGTTGCTGTGGTAATTGAAGCAAAACACCTTTGTATGATGATGAGAGGTGTCCAAAAACAAAATTCGAGTACAACGACTTCCGCTTTTACAGGAGAATTCCAGAAGGTTGAAACGCGCAGCGAATTTCTAAATTTGATCTCCACTAAGCTTTCGTAGGTAAAAAGGTAATTATTACCTTTGCGAGCAGAATAAGAACATACTTAATACACACTACATAACCTTAGATAACAATGGTAGCATTCGTATTTCCAGGACAAGGTGCTCAATTCGAAGGAATGGGCAAGGATCTTTTTGAAAACTCTGAAAAAGCAAAAGCACTTTTTGAGAAAGCCGATGAAATACTTGGGTATTCTATTTCTAAAGTAATGTTTGAGGGGACTGCGGAAGAACTGAAAGCGACGAATATTACTCAGCCAGCGATATTTATCCATTCCATTATAAAACATCAGATTGCAGAAGATGCCGGTACTCCCGATGCAGTTGCCGGACATTCATTAGGAGAATTTTCTGCTCTTGTTGCTGCCGGAGTATTGAGTTTTGAGGATGGGCTGAAGTTAGTACATCAGCGGGCATTAGCAATGCAAAAAGCATGCGAAGCCGTAGAAGGTACGATGGCGGCCATCTTAGGAATGGAAGATGAAAAAGTGGAAGAGATCTGTAGCCAGGTTTCAGAGGTGGTTGTACCTGCGAATTATAATACAAATGGACAATTGGTAATTTCCGGGAGCATTGCCGGTATCAATGCCGCGGTTGAAAAACTTAAAGAAGCGGGCGCTCGTCGTGCTATAGTATTACCAGTTGGAGGTGCTTTCCATTCTCCATTAATGGAGCCGGCCCGAGAAGAACTACAAGCAGCTATCGAATCTACTAACTTCAATAAACCTATCTGCCCAATCTATCAAAATGTCACGGCAAGCCCTGTGACAGATCCTGAGGAAATCAAAATTAATCTTATCGCTCAACTTACAGCACCAGTAAAATGGACGCAGACTATTCAGAATATGATGGCTGATGGTATTACTAGCTATAAGGAAGTAGGCGGTAATGGTAAAGTCTTGAAAGGCTTGATTTTGAAAGTTGATCGTAGCCTATCAGTAGAACCTATGTAAATTTTCTGCAAGCAGACCCAATTCTTTTCTCGTAATTATTGAAAAAGGCTTTTTTTTCCTATTCTTGTAAAGAGTAGGACATTTCCTGTATTGGAGAGACTTGAGAAACCCTTTCCTGTACCATCAAGCTTTCCGATTTTGGTAATTTTTGATTGACTTTTAAAATCCGAAAAGGAACTTCCTGCTCCACAAAAAGAGTTATACTGATACTTTATTTTTAATTCTAGCTACGAGCAAAATGACACATTTAAAGAAGCCCATTACTAAAGGGAAACTGCTATTGGCAGAGCCATTTATGCAGGATCCGAATTTTAAAAGAGGGGTAGTATTACTTACCGAGCACGATAAAGAGGGTAGTGTAGGCTTTATCCTCAATAAAAGTCTGGAAATGAGCGTCAATGACCTGATAGCTGATTTTCCTGAGTTTGAATCTACCGTATTTTACGGCGGACCGGTACAACGTGATACTATTCATTATATCCATAATGTAGGCGAATTATTGGACGATAGTACGGAAGTTTCTCCTGGAGTATATTGGGGTGGGGATTTCGAAAAACTAAAATTTTTGATTTCTTCTCAATTGATTGAGCCACATAATATCCGGTTCTTTGTCGGCTACTCCGGATGGACAGAAGGACAATTAGATGATGAAATGGAAATTGGTTCCTGGGTGATCTCTGATATGGATTCTAATTATTTGTTTAAAAATAATCCTGATTCGCTTTGGAAGAAAGTAATGCGACTGAAAGGTGAACATTATACCGTGATTGCTCAGATGCCGGATGGGATTTCTTTTAATTAATCCTGATCGAGGTTCGAAAGTATTGAACCTCAGTCTTTTATGTTTTCATTATGGCTCAGCCCCTTACCAACCGACTTTTCTCACTTGATGTTTTTCGGGGCGCTACGATGTTTCTTTTAATGGCAGAGGCTGCTGGAGTGTATTATGCACTTAGTGAGCACTTCGAAACGGGGATTGGACATCTCATCGTTCAACAATTCCATCATCATCCCTGGAATGGCCTACGGTTTTGGGATTTAATTCAACCCTTTTTCATGTTCATTGTCGGAGTCGCTATGCCCTTTTCCTTAAGGAGTCGATTGAAGCGAGGGGACAGCTGGAATGATGCTTTTCGCCATATCCTGAAAAGGTGCCTGATCCTGTTTTTATTTGGGACCGGTCTCCATTGTGTTTACAATGGTCGCATGGTCTGGGAACTCTGGAATGTGCTGACTCAACTTTCATTTACAATACTCGTCACCTTCTTACTTCTCAATACTTCCTGGAAGAAAATGCTTTCAGCATCTTTAGTCTTATTGCTTTTAACAGAGATTTTGTATCGATGGTATGCTCCAGAAGCACCTTTTGTAAAAGACCTGAATTTTGGGTCTTGGACGGATATGTTGTTTATGGGGAAAATTAACGACGGAGGAGGTTGGGTTACGATCAACTGCTTACCAACCGCGGCTCATACCATTTGGGGAGCGATGTGCGGGAAGTTGTTTTTAAGCGATCGTAGTGCCAGCGAAAAAATAAAATATTTACTATATGGCGCTGCCGCGGGGCTTCTTATTGGTTATGGCTTGGATTTACTGGGGATCACACCAATAGTTAAACGAATTGCGACGACTTCATTTACTTTTGCCAGCGGAGGATGGGCATTATTGGTCCTCGCAGCATTATATTGGCTGGTGGATGTAAAAGGATATAATAATTGGACGAAGTTTTTCGCAATTGTAGGGATGAATTCAATCTTCATTTATCTCTTTGGAGAGACCATTGGCCATCAATGGTTAGGAGGATTTGCGAAAAGTTTTTCCTATGATATCTTTGGATTATTAGGTTTTAGCGATACTGGACTGGCTATTATCAATGGATTATTAGTATTAGCAATGATGTGGGGGCTCTGCTATTTCCTCTATAAAAAAAGGATCTTTTTTAAGATTTGAGCCATTGCTTTCTTTTCCCTATTTTTGCACACTTATTCAAGTGATGCAACTTCATGATAAACGCTTCTAATTTATTTGTAAAATACGGAGATCGAGTACTAATGGACTCGATTAATGTCGTCATTAAGGAAAAAGATAAACTCGGACTCGTTGGACGTAACGGTGCCGGGAAATCTACTTTGCTTAAATTACTCGCTGGAGAGCAAACCGCTGACTCCGGCCAAATCACCAGACCTTCAGGTAGTACGCTAGGGTTCTTACATCAAGAGATGCATTTGCCCAGAGGGAAAACTGTTATCGAAGAAACCTTAACGGCCTTTGATGAGTTGAAGCGTCTTGAAGCCAGAATAGAAGAAATTAATCAGGAATTCGCAGTTCGGGAAGACTATCAAAGTGACAGCTATGCTCGATTAATTGAAGAATTAACCACAGCAAATGAACGCTTTGCTATCCTCGGAGGTACAGCAATGGAAGCCGATGCTGAGAAGATTCTTCAAGGTCTGGGATTCAAGAATTCTGATATGAATCGCATGGTAGAAGAGTTTAGTGGAGGATGGCAAATGAGAATTGAGCTTGCGAAGATGCTTTTGGCAAAACCTGATTACCTGCTTCTGGATGAGCCTACCAATCACCTTGATATTGAATCTATTCTTTGGCTAGAGGCGTTTTTGAAAGATTACCCGGGAGCTGTAGTACTGATTTCTCATGACAGGATGTTTTTGGATAATGTGACCCTTCGAACGGTGGAGATTGAGCTTGGAAAAGTCTACGATTACAAAGCGTCATACTCCAAATACCTCGAACTAAGGAAAGACCGTCGCGAGAAAACGGTTGCTGCTTTTAAAAATCAGCAATCCAAAATTGCTCAAACGGAAAAGCTAATCGAAAAATTCCGAGCCAAAGCTAACAAGGCTAAAATGGCTCAGTCCCTGATCAAGCAATTGGATAAAATGGATCGCATTGAGTTGGAATCGGAAGATACAGCAACTATGCGGATTAAATTCCCTCCGGCACCACGCTCCGGCGATGTAGCACTGGAAGTAGATGGCTTAACTAAAAACTATGGTGAGATACAAGTATTGAATGAGGTGAGTTTTAAAATGGATAGGGGAGATCGGGTTTCTTTTGTGGGGCAAAACGGACAAGGAAAAACTACACTTGCAAAAATCATCGTAAAAGACATCATGCCTAGTGGTGGAGATTTTAAAATTGGTCATAACATCCATGTTGGATATTATGCACAGAACCAAAGTGATAGTCTTTCCCCTAAACTCACCTTACTGGAGACTATGGAAAATGCTGCACCTCCGGAACTAAGAACGAAAGTACGTAATATCCTGGGCGCATTTCGATTTAGCGGAGAGGATGTAGACAAAAAAGTAATGGTACTCTCCGGAGGAGAACGTGCACGTCTGGCACTGGCCTGCCTATTACTCAAGCCAATCAATCTACTGGTACTGGATGAGCCTACCAATCACCTGGATATTTTATCAAAAGAAGTGCTCAAACAAGCGGTAATGGATTATGACGGGACGCTGATTGTGGTTTCTCACGATCGGGATTTTCTATCTGGTCTTACGAATCGCACCCTGGAGTTTAGAGATAAGAAACTGCATGAGTACTTAGGGGACGTCAACTTCTTTTTGGAGAAACGCCGGTTGGATGATATGCGGGCTGTTGAAATGAGCACTAAGCAAAATACTGCTCAGCAAGCAAAACAAAAAAGCGTTGATTTAGATCGAAAGGTGCTACAAAAGTTAGAACGGGCTGTTCAGAATCAGGAACGGAAAGTCGAACAATTAGAAAAGGATATTAAGGCAATAGAAACAACAATGGGTGTCGATGGCTTCTATCAAAGCGATACCGCTGACGTTGTTCTGGAAAATTATAACCAGCTGAAAAAAGATCTGGAAGCTGCAATGCAAGCCTGGGAGGATGCCACCGAAGAACTAGAAAATTACACAAGCTAGAGTGTAGCTGCCCATTTTCTTAATTGCTTCAGCATGGCTCTGATATCCTTTGGTGCCTCGGCTTCGAAGCGCATTTCTTCCTTGGTGACTGGATGCTTGATCACTAAAGCTTGCGCATGTAAAGTACAACGGGTAACCAATGGTCTTTCTTCTTCGTCCGTTCGACGGTATTTCTTTCCTTTGATTTCAGATAGGTAAAAAGCATCTTTTCTGGCATAGATCGGATCGACTGCAAGCGGATATCCAATGGCCTGTAAATGAACACGGATTTGATGCGTACGCCCTGTCATAATCTGTACTTCCAGTAAGGTATAGCCTCTAAATCTTTCTATAACTTTATAATGAGAAAGGGATGGTTTTCCCTGTTTTGCAATGATCATTCGCTGATTGGATTGATGCTTTGCAATAGGTTTGTCTATTTTTCCTTGGTCTTCAAATACATTGCCACTGGCAATTGCCAGATAATATTTTTGTACCTCGCGATTTTCGAATTGTATACTCAGGCTTTTATGCGTTGCAGCATCTTTGGCAAATAGAATAATCCCGCTGGTTTCCCGGTCTAGCCGATGAATCGTATAGATATCCCCAAATTTGTCCTTAAGAAATTGTTGGACATTCGGAAGATCTGGTTTGTAGCGATCCGGAATGGAGAGATAATTAGCCGGCTTATTCACAACAACCAAATAATCATCCTCATAGATGATGGTTGGCTTTTGTTTCATAGTTTATTGTAGGTTTTTTTTCGGCGAATGTAATATTGCCAAATGATACTTTTGGAGTACATCCCGGTAAGGTTCGGGCTAGGGGAGATGCTCACCTTTTGAATGAGATCATCATAATGTCTTCTCTTGCGTTTCATCTTGCTATAGTTTTTATACATCGCAAAATGAGCTTGGATAATTGCTAAACAACTCTTGAATTGGCCTTTGAGGATAAACATAATTCCTGCAATTCCATCCAGGACTAATCGCCATGGGATGAGCCAGAGAAGTTTTGAAGGACTTTCGTTTTTGATGAGATTGTAAAGGCTATTTCTAAAGTTTAGGAATACCTTCCGTTCATTTCCGTAGTCCAATGTACCTCCACCAACATGATAAACAACAGAGCTTGGAATGGCTTTGATTTTATAACCTGCTCTTTTTATCCGCCAACAAAGGTCAATCTCTTCGTGATGTGCAAAGTAATCTGCGTCCAGACCTTCGAGCTGCTCGTAGAGTGATCTGCGGATCATAAATGCGGCACCGGATGCCCAAAAGATTTCTTGATCTGTTTCATATTGCCCCTTATCTTCCTCTAAAGTATCGAAGATACGTCCTCTACAAAATGGATATCCCCAGACGTCGATCATCCCGCCGGCAGCACCTGCGTATTCAAAAAAAGAAGGCTCGTGGAAGGCACGTACTTTAGGTTGGCAAACGCCAAGATTGAGGTCTTCTTCCATTGCCGTAACGAGGGGCTGTAACCAACCGGGGCTTACCTTTACATCTGAATTTAATAATACCTGATAAGGAGAATCAATCTGAGAAAGGGCAAGGTTGTATCCCTTTGCGAAGCCGTGATTTTCTTTTAATTCTAGGATTTCCACCTCTGAAAACCGGGCTAAGTATTCCAGCGAATCATCAGTAGATCCATTATCAGCAACGATGATTCGAATATTTGGATAAGCAGAAGCGATCACACTAGGGATAAACTTTTCCAGTAAATCACGACCATTATAATTTAGGATAACGACTGCAACCTCCGGTAGATTAACTGCTTGGGGCTCAACCAGACTTTCGGTTGGCTTTTTTTTTAGGATATTACGAGCAGCTTGTGCATCTCGGACCATTTGTTTTTGGAGTGCCTCGAGTCCTTCGAATTTAGCATCTCCACGAATGAAAGACACAAATTCCAGTTTAATAGGATCACCATAAATATCTTTTCCGAAGTCAAAGATATGTGCTTCTATTGTTCTGTTATCTACGCCCTCAATAGTAGGGCGCTTACCAATGTAGAGTACACCATCGTGAATCTGCTCCTTATGATGTACCCGAATGGCATAAATACCTTCTCGCGGGATAAGTTTATGTGTAGAAGGAGTTTCAACATTTGCGGTAGGAAAACCGAGGGTATTTCCGATGCCTTCCCCTTTAACCACCGTTCCACTTATCGTGAATGGATGCCCCAATAATTGATTAGCGACATCCATTTCTCCTGCATCCAGCGCTTTTCGAATCTTAGAAGAACTCACCGTTATATTTTCAACTTCTTGCTTTTGAATCTCAATCACTTCAAAGTTTCCTGCTTGCTGATATCTTTTGAGGTAATTAATATCGCCGGCTCTGTTTTTACCAAATTTATGGTCATAACCAATGACGATATACTTTGGTTGGAAACGCTTTAGTAGAAATTGCTGAATGTATTCATCAGGTGTCTGCTTTAGAAAATCCTGATTAAAGGGAACAACCACGACGACATCAATCCCTATCTTTTCAAGCAGCGCCACTTTCTCGTCAATAGCTGTAATCAATCTGATTTTGGAATCATTAGGACGCAGGACAATGCGCGGATGAGGATGGAAGGTAATGACGACACTAGTACCTTCAGAGTCGTCAGCTAATTGGCGAATACGCTCAAAAAGCTTCTGGTGGCCTTTGTGAATGCCGTCGAAAGAACCGATCGTAATAACTGCATTTGGAAAGATCGGCAATTCTGATAAATTGTTGTATACCTCCATGCGATGCAAAAGTAGTAATTAAACTCAAATTCGCTACCTTTGTTGTCAAAATCACTGAAAGGATATGGCATACGAAGCATCAAAGATAATTGAGGCACTAACAAAAGTAATTGATCCCAGCTCTGGTAAGGATATTATCAGTAGGAGTATGGTCCGGGATTTTAAGGTAGAAGGCAATAATGTAAACTTTACCTTGGAGCTTCCCAGCTTGAATACACCACAAAAACAGGAGTTGAACTTTGCCTGCATTGCTGCTATCCAGGCAGTATACCCAGATGCGAATGTTAATGTTCATACGATGGCGAAAACGCCCGGGGCGGACGCTGCTCCCAATCCATTAAGTCATGTTAAGAATATTATAGCGGTCGCTTCCGGAAAAGGCGGAGTAGGTAAATCTACCGTTTCTGTTAATCTGGCGCTAGGGCTTCAGAAGCTTGGTGCAAAAGTAGGCTTGATAGACGCAGATCTTTATGGCCCGTCGATTCCTACGATGCTTGGGCTACAAGGGCAACGGCCTAAGATTCAGGATGTCTACGGGAAGCCAAAGATTACCCCTTTGGAAGCTTACGGACTTTCGGTAATGTCTATTGGTTTTATCATTGAGCCCGAGCAAGCAGTAGTATTAAGAGGGCCACGATTAGGTGCGATTATTAAGCAGTTCTTTATGGATTGTCTTTGGCCGCCTTTAGATTATTTGATCGTTGATCTTCCTCCCGGGACTGGAGATGTTCAATTAAGTTTGGTACAAACTGTACCAGTGACAGGTGCCGTTTTGGTGACAACACCTCAGGAAGTAGCGGTAGCGGATGCGGTTAAAGCAATGAATATGTTCTTATTGCCGAATGTCAATGTGCCGATCCTTGGCGTAACAGAGAATATGAGCTGGTTTACTCCAGCGGAGCTGCCTAATAATAAGTATTACCTGTTTGGAGAAGGAGGAGGTCAAAAGATTGCAAAATTGAGTAAATCTGTATTGCTTGGTCAAATTCCATTGATTCAAAGTATTAGAGAATCTGGAGATGAGGGTAAGCCAGCGATCTTGAAAGATAACGAAACCATGGTAGAGGCATTTATGAAAGTTGCTCAGAATACCGCTAGACAAATTGCATTAAGAAATGAGATGCGAGGACCAACAGAGGTCGTAAAGATGCAGGGTTAGCGGCCAGATCAAGAATGAAATTAATCCTAGGGGAGATAAAAGCGATGATTAGGCTGGTTTAGTGGGGAATTTTTAAGAACTTTGCGCGAGAAATGGTGTTTTATATCATACTAAAGGCCTGAAATAAAAATAGGCGATGTATTTGGAGGCTTTTCCAAACTTAAACAATCAAGATGACCTTACAAGAAAAGCAAGATTTAGTAACAGAAGTTGATACTGCTTTGAATGATATTCGACCTCACCTTGCAGTGGACGGAGGGAATATCGAAGTAGTTGACGTGACAGATGACTTGGTAGTCCAAATCAAATGGTTAGGTAACTGCGACGGATGCAGCATGTCCGCTATGACGATGCGTGCAGGCATTGAGCAAACTATTAAATCAAAATTACCACAAATCACAGGTGTTGAAGCGGTGAATGGTACCGCTATCGCTTAGTATCCTAATCATATGAATAGAAGGGAATTATTTGCATCCATTCGGCGCAGAAAGTCATATCTATGCGTTGGTCTGGATTCCGATCTTAATCGTATTCCAAAACATTTACTTTCTGATCCTGATCCAATATTTGCTTTTAACAAAGCAATCATAGATGCTACCAAAGATTTATGTGTAGCCTATAAACCTAATATTGCTTTTTATGAAGCAATGGGTGCTTCCGGTTGGGAAAGTCTTGCCAAGACACTAGACTATATTCCTGATACTCACTTTACTATCGCAGATGCTAAAAGAGGAGATATTGGTAATACGTCGAAGTTATATGCCCGGGCTTTTTTCGAAAATATGAATTTTGACTCGATTACTGTTGCTCCATATATGGGGAGTGACTCGGTGCAGCCATTTCTGGAGTTCGAAAATAAATGGGTGATCCTCTTAGCACTTACTTCGAATAAAGGAAGCCAAAATTTTCAATTTGGGATTCAGGATGGAGATGTTGCACTTTACGAAAAAGTGATGCGGACAGCACAAGACTGGGGGACTGCGGATCAGATGATGTTTGTTTGTGGAGCTACACATCCTGAGAAATTTAAAGCGTTAAGAGCTATTGCACCGGATAATTTCTTTTTAGTACCTGGTATTGGTGCGCAGGGAGGAGATCTTGCGAAGGTGTCTGAATATGGGATGAATGATCACTGTGGACTTTTGGTAAATTCTTCCAGAGGCATTATTTATGCTGGATCAGATGAGGATTTCGCAGAAAAAGCCAGAGCATCAGCTCAAAAGTTACAGCTTCAAATGGCAGAGATTCTGGAGCAGAAATTTGGATAAACAAAATCAACTATAATTACTTATCTACGAGAAAATATTAAATAATGATTGCAGAAATTTACACAGAAAAAGGACTAATGAAAGTCGAGTTTTTTGAAGACGATGCACCAGGTACGGTAGCAAACTTCGTAAAACTATCCCAAGATGGATACTATGATGGTTTAACTTTTCACCGGGTGATTCCAAACTTCGTTATTCAGGGTGGTTGCCCTAACGGAGATGGCCGAGGAGGCCCTGGATACAATATTGATTGTGAACTTGATGGAGACAACCAGTTTCATGATCGTGGTGTATTATCGATGGCTCATGCAGGTCGTAATACTGGCGGATCTCAATTCTTTATTTGTCATAGTCGTGAGAATACTGCTCACCTTGATCGTAACCATACTTGTTTTGGTCGGGTATTCGATGGGGTAGATGTGATTGATGAAATCAATGCAGGTGACAAGATTGAAAAAATAGTGATTGTTAAGTAATTCAGCTTTCGATATAAAACAAGTCAAATAAAAAAGAGCAAGTTAGTGTACACTGACTTGCTCTTTTTTATTTGAACAACTTCTTTAAAAGTATGTCGGAATTTATGCTCTCGGCATAAAAATCATAGTTTCGCTATATACTTTTTGATCTTGTGTAATAGTCAGAATCAAAGTCCCTGGACTTGCTCTCTCCAGTTCTACTTCTTTATTATAATAGCCGTCGAAGTTGATGATTTCTTCCTGGTAAACTGTTTTTCCTGTTGCGTCTAAAATTCGAATTGTCGTTGGTTTCGCCTCACCTTCAAATTTGATGTTGACGGGCCCATAGGTAGGATTTGGGAAAGCACTGAAGTTTTGTAATTCAAGGCTGTTCTCCAAAACAGTTTCTTCAAGATTATCTGACAAGTCATCCGTAGTTTCTTCCGGGCAATCATCAAATTGCATATCAATATCTACTTCAGCACCATCTCTTAAGACCGTTAAGGTGAAATAATCACCTGCTTCGCTCTGGTCTCTTTCGCTGATCAGCTCCTGATGTGATTTGACGCTGATACCATCAAATGCAACCACGATATCACCATGTTGGATGGTAGATCGTTCTGCCGGAGTATTGGCGATAATATTATGAACCTTCAATCCTTTGCGGCTATTACTAGTGTAAACACCGATAAACGTTTTACAAGGATTTCGTTCCTGATGGCTATTATAATAATAATCATTTTCGTAATCGTAATGATAGGCATAAGCATGATGGTTATTATGATAGCCTCTGGAGACCTGTTCGCCTAAAGTGACATTGATATACTTTGGTAATCCATCTCGAAGAATGTTTACCATTACTACATCTCCAACCTGATGTTTTGCGATCGCAGCACGAAGGTCAGCTGTATTTTCAATAACATCTGACTCCAGAGCGATCAGAAGATCACCTTTTTGAATACCTGCTTTTTGAGCTCCTCCGTCATATACCAATCCAGTTATTCTGACAGCCTCGTCCATATCTTCCGTATATACGCCTAGTAGAGGTTTTTTATCATTGATTTGTTTGGCAACAGCATTATCAATAGTGATTTGGAGTTTTTCCATGTTATCATTGGACTCCTCAGATTTTGCTGCCCGATAAAAGAAGATGGTTTCTTCTTCATCCGAACCTTCTAGAGTAGTCGCATGTGCATCTCCTTCCATAAATCGGATGATCACATCTTTTTGTTGCTCGTTATCAAGGCCCAGTTGTTGGATAATGTCTTCGAAATGCTTTCCTTTTTGCAGTGTTTCAGTGCTGGTAAGGGTGACACCATCTGCGTCGGTAACTGTTTGAACGGCGGTAAGTGTGTTCGTTTCGTTGAGGTTTTGCTGTGCTTGTAGGGAAATATTAAAGCAGCATAATAAGACCAACCCACAAGCAATAGTAGAGATACGTTGTTTCATAACTAATCAATTTAATGAGTGATAAAATAGGGTTAGCAGTGAATTGTAAGGATATTCACTTACTATAGTGAGTTGCCGGCTTATTTAAAAGACGATTCAAATTACAAAACGTTGCACATAAATTTTGTTAATGAATGTTATTGCCAAAAAATATTTCTCAATG
>JAHDHW010000099.1 GCA_020631105.1 Saprospiraceae bacterium
TTCCGTTAGGCAACTCTGCTTCAGCAAAAGCATAAGACCATTTTTTATTCGCATTCAATGTTTTAATGGATCCTTCAAACACCATTGAAAAGGTATCACTAACCATGACCCGATTAGTCTTGATCTTACTCATATCCAGAACCCCATTATTATCAGGTAATCCATTCTGATCATTATCTGCTTGGCCAAAACTAGTCCTGCTTACTTCTAATTTTTCATAGATCATTCCTTTATGGCAATTACCGACACAATAAATATTTGTGTAAGCTTGCTCATTACAAATCAACGGACTCTTAAACCCATTATTACAACCTGGATCAGCAACGTGGTACAGACTAAATCCTACCATTACTTCATTAACTGAATAATCACAATTACCGCTTAACTGTAAAACAATCTCTGCATTATACAGGGTAAAGTCTTCCGGCATTGGAAGTGGATATTTTACGAAAAGTTGTCTCAGGGTCTCATCAAAGAAAAGATCACTTGGATTCCAGGTAACACCACCAGAAGTGAATGTAACATCAATATCCTGAGCAGTACCTAACCAATCTAGGCCTAATGGAATATCATAAACAGCTTCAAAGTATGCACCGTTTTCTTCCGGCATATCAAAGTCAGCAGTCGTAATTAAAAAGCTATAATCTCCTTGCTCCTCTTCAGAAAGCGTCGCAGGGTATTCGAATAGACCTGATACGTTTTTGACATAAGAGGCTTGGCCATCTCCTTTTTCTACAAGGTTATTCCCTTCGCATACATCCCGGTAATTTATTTGATATTTCCAACCTGCATGTCGGGTATTTGAACATTCGCTTAGTGCACAAGAGTACATATCCCAAATAATAGAAACCGTTTCACCAGGTCCCATATCCGGTAAATTAAGATTGAATCCATCTATTGCTTCTGGCCCAAGGCAGTCATATGCGAATGCTTGCTGCGTACTATTTGGTGTCAAATAAGTAACCGTACCCAAAGCGTCTACTGCCCGGATGCTTGCGGGATCTATTGCTGAATATTGCCATTCATTCAAAGCCCGAATTCTGAATCTAACATCTGTAGCTACTCCATCGCCATCATTTGTAAACTTCACGGATTGTTCGTCTATTCCTGTGGTTGGACAAGTGGCAAAACTTGCATTAGGTATTGCTTTTATATTTGGAGCTTGCTCCTGTACATTGGTATAGGCTAATTGAGAATTACCTTTCGCAAGGTTTTCATTACACCCCCAGAATGTGGTATACTCTGAAGAAACACTTGAACAACCATCGACAAATACCTGTACATTAATAGTGATCGACTCATTCTGATCAAACCATTCATCCTCATTACCGACGTGTTTGAAATCAGCGGTCGATAGTACAATAGAATAATCATCATTCACTGAGCCTATATCAGTAGATATTAGCTTCGCTACTCCTTCTTCCAGGTCATTTAGTGTAAAAGAAGATAAAGCTCCGTAACCACCATTAACAATTGTTATTGATCTTGCAAAAGATGCTCCCGCATTTGCAGTGTTGGATGTTGGGTCAACAGCAGTGATCGATAGTGCAGGGTAGAAAATATTAAATACAGAGGATGTCTCTGAATCTGTTCCTGCCAAATATTCTAAAGAAACCGTGCTGGTAAAAATGTTCCCAGCTAATTGAGCAGTATAGGCATCATACCCTGCTACTATATGTATTGAAAATCGTACAGTCTCCCCTACCTCAACTATATCTGCATCAAAGACTAAGTCGTTGCCGTTGACAAATCCTGCTTCGGTGATATTAAAGTTAGAGGTCTCTACCAGTGATGAGGGTATATATTCCACTCCATCCGGCAGATCAATTACAATATTTAAATCCTCTAAACTTCCCGCAGCAATATTCGTAAAGTCGATGTTCATCATTTTAGAATCTCCACAAACCGTTAAATCAGATGGAGTCCCAATGTTGAACACAACATTTTGAGCTTGAAGATTAAAAGAGAATAATGTAAAAAGTAGTAAAAAGTTAATCCCAATTCGTAGCATATCGTTTACTTCAGTAGTAATACATAACATAGTAAAATCAGGGGGATCATTCTTGAGGGGAGAAAGATGGTGGGGATGGAGTACAAACCAATCGTATGTATCAACATAGCTTGATTATGTACTTCAAAGTAATTTTAAATGTGTATTTGTGTTGGGAAACTTGCCTTTTTTCAGGCAGACGATTGTTAGAAGTCAAAAACGGTTCCAAAAAATCTTTTCCTTAAGAATATGCGCCAAGGTTCAGCAAAATATTCCTGTAATCTGAAAAATTCTATTATCGAATGTGACGATGATTAGTGATTACTTTTTCCTTGAATTGATAAATGGCGCTGACTTCAAGCACGCCTTTACTTCCTGGTAATTGCTGATGGCCAAGGTCATAACTCAAGCTTAGGTCTAATCCATTCAAACCAATGCCAGCCTGAAAGATCATAGCGTCTCCAAATCTGTTTGCAATACCAAAAAGTAAATCCGTTTGATCCTTTACAGAATATCTGGCCAACAGCCCTACCCTGGTTTCGCTAAAAGTTTGCAATCGGTTATGTGACAAATAAAAGTCGCCTCTTAACCGTTCGTTCCAAAGTAAACTTACCCGAGTGAAGAATGAGAGTTGCATTGGATAGTGCATAGCCATGCCATCCACTAGTGTTGTTTTAGGCTGGTTTATGGTATTTAAGGAGAGTCCAAAATTTGCTTCAAAGCGATCAAAATACTTGCGAAATAACAAACCTGCATCTATAATTGGAACTAATACATTGCCTTCTCCGAATGATTCACCGCTCTCTAATGAGGCATCCCAGCCGGCTCCCTGTACATATTGACGGTCAAACTGAAAGCTTCCATCCTGCCAGGTTCTTTGTAACATCCCAAAACGAAAACCTACTGTTAACGCATCTTCATTTTCATTTAAGACCCGCTGATAATTACCTTGCAAAGCTAAACGAGTAGCTTCTAAAGACCCTGGGCCTGCCGTACTTCGAACGGCAGTAAGGCCAAAATTAAAATCTTTAACTTGATGATTATACTGGAAAAATAAATTACTCAATGTCGCCTCTCTTAGTTTTTCAGAGCGGTAGGCAATACTGATTTGCTTGGGGTTAGGTTGCAAAACACTAGCCGTCGGATGATGTAATATTTCACTTAATCCAATTTGAGAAAACTGAAAATCCTGAGCAGTCAATGAGCTAAGCCCAATAATCAAAATCCCCCAAAGTGTTAGTTTTATCTTTCGCATGTCTATTTACTTTAAGAGGCTTACGGTTCCTCTAACAGTCCTGTTAATGTCAAGCAAATTGGAGTAATTCAGGATATAATGATAGTTCCCAAGTGGAGCCGGTTTATTGTTATAAGTTCCATCCCAACCACGTTCCTGAGCCCGCGATTCAAAAATCAACTCTCCCCATTGATTAACTACTCTTAGTTCCATTGTCATGATATCAGTCCCGCGGACAAAAAATACATCGTTATTACCATCTCCATTGGGAGTAAAAGCAGTAGGTAGAAAAACATCATCACCATTTATCGGGTTATTCGAATCGTTCTGAATGATGACATATTCCTCTCTTGTCAAAGTATCCGAGCAACCTTCTGCAGTAGTACCAATCAATCTAATATCATATGCGCCCTCTTGTGCATAGGTGTGTTCAACACCTGTAGAATCATTATTATTCACTGAGCTACCGTCTCCGAAATCCCAGCGCACTGATGTAAGCCCTTCTGTTAAATTTACAAATAAGACCTCTGTTCCAGGCTTCGTAATCCGAGGCTCTACTCGAAAATCCAGGGGTGGAACGGTATAAGTAGTAAGTGAAATTGGTTCAGAGATAATAGTGATACCTATTTCAGAAGTAAACTGAACTTGATACACCCCTCCTTCTACTACCTGGTAGGTCGTATCATTGGCAGCTGCAATAGGCCAACCATCCTTTATCCATTGAATTTCCTGGTCATAATTAGTGCTTAGTATAAGCGGTTCACCCCGACAGAATTCAGTCGGACCATCATAAAAAATAAGAATTGGATCAAGGTCTTCAATTACAGTAATATCTACGGAAGGAGAAATTGATAAACAATTATTGGCATCCGTAACTTCTACATTATAGATACCTTCTTCGGTAACTTTCAGCGTAGGTGTAACCTCTCCGTTTGACCAAAAGTAAGCATCTCCAAAACTCGATATCAACAATACCGAATCTCCTTCAAAAAAGGTTGTTTCACCAATTGTATCTATAGTTGCCGGAGATACCTCAAAAACATCCAGTATCAATGTATCAGAAGGAATAATCAGGGCTTCATAAAAAGCCACTGCTCGAAAAGTTCTTTCACCGGAAGCAAGATTTACTGTATCCAGCCAGTTTTCTGGGCCACTTTTAATTAATTCATCATCCAGATAAAAATCATACTGATCGTATACATCCGGATAAACATCTATATGTAAGAAGTCCTCGGGGCAACTTGTATTTACATCAAATCCAGCCGTAAGGTAAATGCCATCATTGGGGTCAGTCACCCGCCTTATTAAATTATTATACGCATCTGCTACATACAATTCTCTTGTCAGGGCAGAGAAAGTAATTCCCGTTGTACTTACAAAGCGAGCAATGTCTGCATTTCCATCCTGACTTCCCAATATACCGGGGGTGCCTGCCAGGGTAATTACTTCGGGGCTATTGCCAGGTTCAATCCGACGGATGGTATAATTCAATCCATCCGCTACATAGATCCGACCTAAAGGGTCAACCGCTACATCCCATGGATAATGAAAAGTAGAAGCCTCCAGGGTACTATCAATATTTCCTGTTGCGCCGTTTCCGGCAATTGTAGTTACTACTCCTTCAGGAGAAATACGTTTGATTTTGTGGTTCCATTCATCCGCAACCAGAATATCACCATTTATGTCAAGCGTCAAGCCATATGGTCGATTAAATAGAGCCTGATTTCCTGTACCATCTTGATCTCCGGAAAGGAAAGCACTTCCTGCCAGGGTAATTACATTTTGGTCCAGATCAATTTTACGAATGATATGGGTACTATGGTCAGCTACATACACATAACCATCATTATCGATCTCAATACCAACAGGTTGACCGAAAGTACTGGCATTATATGGGCCATCAGTTGTACCATAGTTACCTGTGCCTGCGTAGGTAGTAACAGTTCCATCGGGTGTTATCTTTCTGATTTTATTATTACGAGTATCAGCTACATATACATTCTCGTCTGCATCAACACATAGCCCCCAGGGTTCATAGAACCTGGCGGAGCTGCCTTGTCCATCGATATCTCCCAAATTACCAGGGTTTCCTGCTAAGGTGCTGACAACTCCGTCAGGAGAAATTTTTCGAATAATATGATTGAATCGATCGCAGATATAGATGTTGCCTTGAGGGCTAATTGCGATGCCATGTGGATTGTTGAAAGTTGCTTCCTGAGCGGTCCCGTCTGTGAAGCCTACAGAGTCACGTATACCACTAAAGGTCCCAACAATTTGGGCCAATGCGCTATAAACAACCAGAAGAAGAATTGAGGTGAGGGTACCTTTCATTTTTGCCTTTACAATAAATAGTCAGCTCTAAAATGAGTCGGCAAATTGGCCACTTGAATAGTCATAGGATCAATTCACCTTACATTGAAGGGCGAACAAGTGTAGAATTCTACTGTTTTCTATACAAAAGCGGTACCAGATGTTGGATTTAAGTGTAAGTTGCACGATAAATTGACGCTTGTCTTATTAAGGCTTGGAGAGCTACCTACTCAAAACTATCTTTGCACAAAAAATGAACGTATTCGAACCTATAAACACCAGTAATAACACCATTGCAATAATTAGTTTAGTTATTGCGTGTTTGGCTATTGGATTGCTTGTTTTTCTAATAAAAAAACCGCCATCGTCGATTACTCCCCGCTTTCGTCCACTGACTCAATTATTAGTCTTTATTGTATTTTTATTAAGTATTTGCACCTCGTTCTTTAGTTTTTTGACTAACCAAAAACTTGGACCAATTACCATCACCAAAGAATATATAGAAACCCCCAGAGGGAAAGTCGAATGGAAGAATGTAGACAGAATTTATGTGCATGAAGATCGACAACTCTCTCCTTTGACGGCAAGAGAGTTTGGCGACCCCGTAAAGTTTCTAATGATTGTAGAGCATAAAGATGCAAGGACACACGCCCTTTCAGAAGAGAATTATGATCTTGATGGTATTCGAAAAGCAATACAAAACATGAGGCCTAATAGATAAATATCTGGGCATAAGCCTTCGATTGAAGTTTGCATTAATAAAAATGGTTATACCACGAGCTTGGTATAACCATTTTTATTTAAAGTCTGCAAAGCGCTTTTCTGGTCACTTTATGCCAGCTTTTGCTCCATTCGGTAAAACTCTCTAAATGTGATCATTCGCTGAGATTGCTCATCCCAAAGTTTGTAGAATGCACATTTAATACTTTCTCTGAAGGTTAGAATATTCACATACTTCTCCAGAATTGGATTTTCTTTATTACATTTTTCCAGATTGTAATTCGGAATTAGCGAACTTAAATGATGGATGTGATGAAAACCAATATTTCCTGTCAACCACATCATTACCTTTGGCAGTTTGTAATAAGAGCTACCTCGAATCGCAGAGAGTAAATATTCCCAGTTTTCTTTCCACTGCTTATAATTTTCTTCATGCTGATGTTGCACATAGAAAAACCAAATAGCAATGATTCCAAAGAATACGATGATTGGAGCTTGCACGAGCAAGAATTTTTTCCAGCCAATCAAAAAGCCCATTGAAATATAAATAGTAATCAGCCCCAAATTATTTAACCAAAGTGCTTTTCGTTCTTTGGTCCAGCCTTTCATAATCTCACTCTTACTGGGGATACGATTATGAATCGTCAGATAGTATACCGGGCCGATGAAAAACATAATTAAAGGACTACGATATATTCGATACTTTAGTCGCCCCCATTTATCCAGTTCGCGATACTCTTCTACAGTCAAAGTCGTTAAGTCTCCTATATCACGTGTTTCTAACTGTCCATTATGTGCATGATGAAAGTTGTGCGACCGCGCCCAGTACTTATAAGGAATCATACTGAAATAACTACATATCTGTCCGATTACGTTATTCACTTTACGAGACTTAAGAAAGGATTGGTGGCCACAATCGTGTTGAATAATGAATATTCGAACCAGAAAGAAGGCATTTAGTACCCCTAAGGCTAAGGTAAGCCAATAAGAAACTTCCAAACTAAAATACATGGCTACCCACAAGGCTAAAAATGGTAAAAAAGAGTTAAGGATCTGAATTACTGCCTTTTTTACATTAGGCGCCTGGTATTTTTTAACAATTTGAGGCCAGTTTTGTAGCACCTCTTTGATTTCTTGAGTGTTATTCTTAGTCATTTTCTCTAATTGTTGAGTAGCTGCAATGTTAGTGGATAATTCTCAGAACGCACAATCCATAAGGAAAATATTACCGGATTGAACTTATTTTGACAATGGAATGATTGAATAATTTCATAATACGCTGTTTGACGGAATCCTGCCATTCGGCAGGCGAGGTATTCATAATTTATTTTTCTCAAGGTTTTCTAGAATTTCAACGTAACTTACCTTTAACCAGCTACTTATGAAATTCAAGAAAATCAAAATAGCTTATAAATAATTTTGGTTAGGCACTTAAGCAGTTTAAGTTATATAGGTCTATTTCCTTTTTCGCAGGTGAATCCTTATTTTTCATTTTTTTACAACCTAACTGTAATTAGGTACTCGAAAACCGGCCTTAATCAGGTTTCAAATCGAAAAAAATGAATAAACTCACTATCATCCTTGCCCTTTGTTGTTTTTCAATAAGCGTATTTTCTCAATCTCCTGTATCATCAGCGAAAGATCGTATGATTGGTTTTGAAATACGGCAGTCGATGAAAGAACAATCCCCCATCAAAAATGTTGCTTTCGAATCCATCGGCCCATCAGTCTTTGGAGGGAGAGTAGTTGATGTTGCTGTAAACCCGGAAGATCCAACACATTTTTATGTCGCTTATGCATCTGGCGGGCTCTGGTATACAGAGAATAATGGTACAACGCTCATTCCTGTTTTCGATCAGGAGGCGGTCATGACGATTGGAGACATTGCAGTGGACTGGAAGCGAAATATTATCTGGGTAGGTACTGGTGAAAACAACTCAAGCCGTTCTTCTTATGCAGGACTTGGGATGTACAGAAGTGATGATGGCGGAAAAACCTGGGAGCATCGCGGACTTTCCGAAAGTCACCATATCGGACGAGTTATTCTACATCCTGATGATCCGAATACCCTTTGGGCCGGAGTCCTGGGTAATCTATATTCTCCAAGTAAAGATCGTGGTGTCTATAAGACAAGTGATGGGGGTAAAACCTGGGAAAAAGTTCTTTTCTCCAATGAAAATGCAGGTGTTATTGATATGGTCATAGATCCATCAAAACCAGATATTCTGTACGCCGCTACCTGGGAACGAACCCGACGTGCATGGAACTTTACAGAGTCCGGGCCTGGTTCCGGTTTACATAAAAGTACTGATGGTGGAAAGACCTGGAAAAAAATCAATACAGGCCAAAACGGATTCCCTGTAGGAGAAGGGATCGGACGTATCGGTCTGGATATTTATCAAAAAAATGGAAAGACCGTCTTATATGTTATCCTTGACAATTATTTCCGACGCCCTACCAAGGACTTGATTGCGGATAAAGATGCCCTTGACAAGGAGCAACTAAGGACCATGTCCAAAGCAGATTTCCTAAAACTTGATCAGAAAAAATTAGCTAGTTATTTAAGCTCAAATAATTTTCCGAAGAAGTATTCATCAGAGCAGGTTACAACCATGGTAAAAGAAGAAATAATCAAACCTTCGGCCCTCGTAGAATATCTGGAAGATGCTAATAATCTATTGTTCAATACACCTGTTGTCGGTGCGGAAGTCTATCGCTCTGATGATGAAGGAGCATCCTGGAACAAAACTCACGAAGGGTATCTGGATAATGTGTATTACTCTTATGGTTATTACTTTGGACAGATCAGAGTTTCTCCGCATGATCCGGATAAAATCTACATTGTCGGTGTTCCGGTTCTTCGCTCTAAAGATGGTGGTAAAACATTTGAAAATATTAATGGCTCCAATGTACACGTTGATCATCATGCTTTGTGGATTAGCCCAAATCGGGACAAACACATTATTCTAGGTAACGATGGAGGCCTGGTTATCTCTTATGATGATGGTGAAAGCTGGATTCGTTGCTCAACACCTGCAGTCGGGCAGTTTTATAGTGTCGTCCTGGATAATGCAAACCCTTATAATGTTTATGGTGGCCTACAGGACAATGGCGTTTGGATGGGGCCAAGTAATTACAAAGCCTCTACACGTTGGGAGCAATCCGGACATTACCCTTACAAATCGATCATGGGTGGAGATGGTATGCAGGTTGCTGTTGACAACAGAAATAATAATATCATTTATACCGGATTTCAGTTTGGTAATTATTACCGACTAAACCGGGAGACCGAGAAAAACGAATACATCACTCCGAAGCATGAGTTGGGTGATCGTCCTTACCGTTGGAACTGGCAAACGCCAATTCACTTATCTGTCCATAATCAGGACATCCTTTATATGGGCGCGAATAAACTTTTACGTTCAATGAATCAAGGGGATGATTTTGATGAAATTTCTGGTGACCTGACAAAAGGTGGTAAAAAAGGAGATGTCTCTTATGGTACCTTGACAACTATCCATGAATCACCGATGAAGTTTGGATTAATTTACGTTGGTACAGATGATGGCTATATCCATGTAACACATGATGGAGGGAATACCTGGGCCAGGGTTTCAAATAAATTGCCAAAGGATTTATGGGTAACGCGAGTTCAGGCATCAAAATATCGGGAAGGGCGGGTTTACGCTTCGCTTAATGGCTATCGTTGGGATGATTTTAATGCTTATGTCTACGTCTCTGAAGATTACGGCACTACCTGGTCACCTATTGGAAAAGACTTGCCCGTCGAACCTGTAAACGTCATCAAAGAAGATCCTGAAAATCCGGATGTCTTATATGTTGGTACAGATCATGGTTTATATGTATCTCTTGATCGTGGTAAAAGTTTTGTTGCCGCTGGTGGCGGCCTTCCGGCTGTAGCAGTGCATGATCTGGCAGTACATCCAAGGGAAAAGGATTTAGTAGTAGGTACACATGGTCGTTCCTTTTGGAAAGGCAGTGTCGCGGAGCTTCAGCAAATGACTAATGATATCAGAAGCAAGGCGATCCATGCTTTCGCTATTGATAAAGTTCGCCATAGTAGTCGCTGGGGAGGGCAAAGAAGCTTCTTCTCTCCTACCAGAGAGCCAGAGATTAGTTTACCATTTAGTGCAGCAGTGGGTGGCAATATGGTCATTGCAATCAAAACAGACAAAGGAGATATTCTAAAACAAATGACCTTCAAAGCAGATGAAGGGCTCAACTTTGGAAGCTATGATGGCAGTATTGAAAATAGTGCAGCAAAGTCCTATGAAGATTATCTAAATGCGATGCGCAAAGACAAGGAAGGCAAAACCGAGCTCAAAGAGGCAGATAATGGCAAGTACTATTTGCTTCCGGGTAAATACGTAGTCGAATATTCAAAAGACGGAAGTACGGATGTTACTACATTAGAAATCAAAGGTCGCTAAATATAAAACTTGATACCCCGACACCTGAAAACATATTTTTCGCACCCACCTAGTTTTATTGTAGGTTTCGGGTTTATTGTATTGAGTTTATTACTTAGCACCTGGGCTACTCGTTTGCCGCAGCTTAAGGAAAGTCTTGGGATAACGGATACGCAGATTGGTACTGCCCTATTGTTATTTTCACTCGGGGCATTAGTAATCAGTCCGTTCTCAAGTTATATTATGGATCGCTTTCCAAATGGAAAAGCGGCCTATTTTAGTATTATCCTACAACTGCTGACCTTTCTATTACCTTTTCTTGCAGATAATTTTACAAGCTTTCTGATTGCGATGACCATAGCTGGTATAGCAAATGGCTTTATCAATATCACTATAAATGCCTCAGCAGCTATTGTCGAACAACATTATAATACCAGGATTATGTCTCAGAGTCACGCTATGTTTAGCGTCGGGGCAATCTTTGGTGCTATCATCGCCGGTTGGATTGCAGATCTTGGAATTCCTCCTTTGTATCATATGACCGGTGTCGTGCTCCTACTCTTAATCGTAAACTTTATTGTTAAATCCACCTGGATCAACTTACCAAACAAAAGCTTAAAAGCTCCGGTATTTACTATCCCAAATCTGGGTTTGTTAGGTTTTTTTCTGATTGCTGTTTGTATAGTCATTGCCGAATTGACGATCATGGATTGGAGTGCAGTCTACCTAAAAGATACTTTACAAAGTTCTGCATTACTTTCAGGATTAGCATTTGCATCATTTTCCGTTTTTATGGCAATTGGGCGCTTGAGTAGCGATAAGATTGTACTAAATTTAGGAACTCGGAATACCTTAATTTTCGGGTGCCTGCTAGCCGGTATTGGCCTTGGTGTTGCTGGTCTTACAAAATCTCCGTCGATTGCAATTTTGGGTTTTGCTTTGAGTGGATTAGGCATGTCCGTAATCGTCCCATTATTGTACAGTCTCTCTGTTAGCGTAAAGAATACTTCGACTGGAATGGGGATTGGTTCAATAGCAACCGCATGCGTATTGGCAGGTTTGATCGGGCGACCATCCGTAGGATGGATATCTGATCATTGGGGAATGAATATCTGTGTATTAATTGCTAGCGGAGCAAGTATCATTGCAAGTATAATTGCGGTAATTTCTACTCCGGCGAAATGATATATTATTTACTCCTGATGGCATCTACGGGGTTCATCCGTGCAGCAATATAAGCCGGAATAATCCCCGAAACGATCCCTATTCCTACTGCCCAAATCAATCCGGAGATCGTATTGCTCAGCGAAAGATAAATATCAAAAGCGATGGTATCAACGGAGCTTATCCCAAGCGTAATAAAGTATACAAGGATAAGGCCTATAGCGCCACCAATCAAACAGAGGATGACGGATTCGATAAGAAATTCTAATAGAATAATATAGCGTTTTGCACCAAGTGCTTTTTTGATTCCAATAATATTCGTACGCTCTTTTACAGAAACAAACATGATATTGGCTACACTAAAAGCGCCCACCAAGATCGCAAAAACACCAATGATATATCCCATAAAATTCAGGGTCCCAAAAAAGGAATCTAAAAAGTTTCCTAAAACTGATGCCTCATTAATAGCAAAGTTGTTCTCTTCCCGGGGTTTTAGTTTGCGGTGCGCTCTAATTACTCCCGTAACATCACCTTTGAGCTCTTCATTCGATACATTCCTGGCAGCTTTGATACTTATACTAGAATTCCCAAAAGCACTATTGGATTTAAGATTGGCTACTTTCTTGGCTGTTTCATAAGACATTAATGCCGCATCATCAAAGTTCATTACACCAACCAGGTCATCACCTGATTTTTCGAGGACTCCGATTACTTCCATTTTCTGTCCAAACATTTTCACTTTTCGGCCAACCGGTTCAATATTGCCAAAGAGTTCACTTGCTGTATTAAAGCCCAATACAACTTTGGATGCACCATAGAAAAATTCTTGTTGAGAGAAGTACCTCCCTTTCTCAAAGCCAAGATCATAGATTTTCTCAAAGTCATAGGTTATTGCACTCATCTCCACCCTTTCTACATTACTCGACTTATATTCTATGGTCTTCATTCCTAAGAATACATTGAGAGAAACCATCTGGGCAGTCTTCACCTTTTTATTGATTACCTTGTAATCATCATATCCTGGATTTGGGCGACGCATGATCTTCATAAAGTCTTTTCCGGGATCCTCTGCCCAATTAAACTTAGAGAGATAAATAACATCCGAGCCTAGTTTATCAAAGCTACTTCTGACATTATCCTCTAGAGAATCTACAGCTGCCTGTACTCCAATGATACAAAAGATACCAATACTAATCCCCAAAAGAGATAAGAAGCTTCGCAGTTTGTTTGCCCGCAAAGATTGGATAGCCTGTAAGGCGCTTTCAGATATAATTTTTGCTAGTGTTAACATCGTGGACCGAAACTAGTATTTTCTAGCACCCTACCCTAAACTATTCGATGAAAAAATTCATTTCCTCGCCCAAATACAGGCTTACCAAGGTTAAGATGATGCTCGACTTCTAAGTTCTATCAACTATTTTGTCCTGCTTACAGCTATTGTTCTCCAAAATCTTATAAATTGCTAGTTGAAAATTAGGTAGTTTGACGCATCTATAAGCCAATTTTCGTATCTTTGCACGTCTTTTTAAAAAATTTACTACTAGAATATGCGGACAAAACTATCACAGTTCAATTTTGAGCTTCCCGACAAACTAATTGCAAAGTATCCTACCGAACATCGTGACGAAAGTCGCTTAATGGTAGTTAACCGCGCAGACGGTACTATTGAGCATAAAGTATTTAAAGATGTTTTGAGTTACTTTGAAGAGGATGACTGCTTAATTTTTAATAACACCAAAGTATTCCCGGCAAGATTATATGGTAAAAAGGAAAAAACAGGGGCTAATATCGAAGTATTCCTTTTGAGAGAGCTTAATAGCGAAATGCGCCTTTGGGATGTTCTTGTAGACCCTGCACGTAAAATTCGGGTAGGTAACAAGCTATACTTTGCCGATAAAGAAGATAATGAAATACTCGTAGCGGAGGTTGTTGACAACACCACTTCACGTGGCCGTACAATCCGATTTTTGTATGATGGAACGGATGATGAATTTCAGGCAGAACTAAACAATCTCGGAAACACTCCTCTTCCAAAATATATTGATCGTCCGGTAGAGCCAATTGATCGTGACCGATACCAAACGATTTATGCAAAAGAAATTGGTGCCGTAGCTGCTCCAACTGCAGGACTTCACTTTAGTCGTGAGTTGCTCAAGCGCTTAGAGTTAAAAGGTGTTGATTTTGCTGAAATTACTTTACATGTTGGCTTAGGCACATTCCGTAGCATTGACGTGGAAGATTTATCAAAGCATAAAATGGATGCCGAGTACTTCCGTATTCCGCAGGATGCGATGGATAAGGTCAACAAAGCATTAGATAACAGAAAGAAGATTTGTTCTGTTGGTACAACCAGTATGCGTTCTATAGAATCTGCTGTATCTGCTGAGAACAATCTAAAGCTAGCAGAAGGCTGGACCAATAAATTTATCTACCCTCCTTACGAATTTAGCATTGCTAATTCTATGATCACTAATCTTCACTTACCGAAGTCAAGTTTGGTCATTATGGTTGCTGCATTTGGAGGATACGATTTAATTATGGAGGCTTATCAGCAGGCTATTAAAGAAAAATATAGATTCTTTAGCTACGGTGATGCGATGTTGATTATATAAATCTTACATCTTTTACCGTTTGCCAAAATAAAAGGCTATAAAAAGCGTATCTTATCTTAGGTACGCTTTTTTTTATTCGCTGATCCCGATAGTCATCGGGAGTATCTCAGAAATGGCGTTCCAATATAGCTAAGAAACAAAACTGAAGATGGTGCTTACCAGGTTTTTCTCACATTTCATACTTCTTCTGTTCATCCCTTGCTCGCTTTTAGCGGAAAAAGAGATAAAATTTTTAACATTTGACTTTTACGGCTCGACTATACAACTGGAGTACAATTCTTCGGTTTTATTGGATGGATTATTAATCTTAGACGAATTATCGCTTGTGGAGTATTATGAGCGAATGGAAGAAACAGACTACCTTCCTTTATTGGATCAATTAAAAGACTTTAAACACAAGCACAAACTCAATGATTGGCTGTACTTCGAATTACTCAGGACAGCCACTACCTTGATTTATGCACGAGAAGCGCCACTAAAACAAGAAATAAGTCTTTGGTTTTTACTCACTCAATCCGGTTATGACACCAGGTTATCTTATTTTGAAAACCAGGTTTTTCTTTATGTGTGGTCCGAAGAAGATATTTTTGAAACGCCTATGATATCGGACCAGGACAGGCGTTTTATCAACTTAAGCAGTATCAATAATGCGTCAGAAAGCCCGGAACAGTTAAAACTTTTGATTTACCGCCCGGGTTCTGATGGTCAACCTTTCTCCTTCAAACTAGATAAGCTACCACTACTACCTCCTAAAATCAGTCAAAAAACATTAGCGTTCAGAATTAACGAAAGGAGTTTCAATATGGAGATTGAAGTAGATCAAACGATCTACGAAATCATGAAAAACTATCCTTCGATTGCTGAAAAAGCTTATTTCGAAGTACCAATGTCTTCAACTACCTATAAATCTCTGATCCCCAAACTTCAGTTTATGATTAAAGGACAATCGAACAAGGAAGCGATTCAGACTTTAGTGTCCTTTACACGGACTGCTTTTGCATATAAAGACGATCAGGAAGTATTTGGTAGAAGTCGTCCAATGATTGCAGAGGAGCTTCTGCATTACCCATATTCTGATTGTGAAGACCGCTCAGCACTTTTCTATTATCTGGTGCAGGAGATACTGGGTTTGCCCATGTTAATCGTCGCGTACCCTGATCACTTAACTGTAGCCGTAGCAGAAACTGAAATAAACGGATTAGCAATCGAATACGAGGGGCAGCAATATTTTATATGTGACCCTACAGGCCCTTCTGAGTCCAACATTATAGGAATGCCACCAAATGGTTATGAAAATATTCCTTTTGAAATTTTAGCACATTGATTTGCAGATTACAAAACATATACTTATATACTGAAACTGAAGTGTTTTAGTGGAGGATATCTTCCTATGAGCATTGAGGAATAGTGAATTTTAAGATCATATTTCTATAAACCATTTGTAAAGAAAATCATTCCTAACACAAATTATTAAACTAATAAGTAAAACTTATAATTAGCAGGTTAAATACCTTTTAGAAAACGATTATTACAAATCACTATTAATCAAACGATTATAACAATTTTAATTAAAACATTTTTTTCAACATTGGCATAAAAATAGTATAGCACTCTATTATAAAAAATCCTATTGCGACTGTAAAATTAGTTTATTACATTTGCACGAAATTTAGGGTAACTCTATAGTTAAACAACATACTGTTTTATCCCACATATTATTTTATTTTTAACGTATTTCAACTATGTATTGGACTCTTGAACTAGCCTCTCATTTAGAAGATGCACCCTGGCCAGCAACACGCGATGAGTTGATCGATTATTCGATTCGCTCGGGAGCACCTCTTGAAGTGATTGAAAATCTTCAACAAATGGAAGATGAAGGAGAAATTTATGAGAGCATCGAGGATATTTGGCCTGATTACCCGCGAAAAGATGACTTCTTTTTTAACGAAGATGAATATTAGTCCTTTCTAAAGACTGGGTTAATCCTGATATAGAAACCCGAATACTTTCTTAAGTATTCGGGTTTTTAGTTTTATACTTACTTCGATCTGAGCTTATTAAACGGATTGGTAGGAAACCTATCTGTCAAAATTATTGCTTTGTACTATCTATCACTCTCCCATCCTAGCATTCAATTCAGCTATCTAATGCTATTTTTGTCTGGTATTTAAAGAATATAACTTAACCAGACCAGTATTTCCCAAAAATGGAAAAACTGTTATATCAATCTAACTAATTCTCCTTCCTTATTATACCCGATTCTTAGAATTGTCTAGAATAACGTCACAGATCGGATACAAATATAATTGTCACAAGATTTTTTTGAAATAATTATCCTTTAGCAGGATTCTCGAATAAGCAACACTAAAAAGTCGAAACTGTATTACACACTTAAAGAAATTAACACATTGATTATAATTACACTACACAAGGCATTTTTTTTTAATATCAAAAACTAAATAATAGTACCATTTTAGGGTAACTTTGTAATCGTTTAGGCGTAACAGACTATATAAATTTGTGACATTCATTTTCAAAATCAAGCAAAAAAAAGTATATTTCTGAATCCAAAATAACCCGGTGAATGAAGAATTTAATTGAGATCTCGAAAATAGTAACGAAAAAGAAGGTTAGGAAAATAGAAATATTCGACGATCACTCTCTTAAACATAAGAATAGTAAGTTTAATGAGTTCTATGAAGCCTTAATGGCGAATAAGTTTAAAAATGATCGAGATGCCGCGACTTTTTTATATGGATGTAGCCCTACTGATGATAAATATCGCCAACTAAAGTCAAGATTTCGAAAACGGTTACTGAACACACTTTTCTTCTTAGACATTAATCTACCCTCAACTTCCAGTTATGATCGTGCCTACTATAGCGTAAATAAAGACTGGACCTTAGTCAAAATTCTTTTGTCTAATGGTGCAGACCATACAGCAGCATCACTGGCCCGGCAAATTCTGACAATTTCTTTAAAATTCAAGTTTGCGGACGTAATTGTAAATTGTAGCCGGATACTTAGACGCTACGCTGCAAAATATGGTGACGATAAGAATTACGAAGAATACGACCAAAACAGTAAGCAATATCAAAACGTATTGGATGCGGAAATTCGATCAGAGGAGCTCTATCAGCGAGTAATCATGAATTACCACAAGCCTTCTACAAAGAATGAAAATCTTGCAGAAAAGATTGACACTTATTGTGATGCTCTAGTTGGCTTATCCGAAATATATGATTCTCCAATTGTCATCTACAATATGTATCTGGTTTGGGCGTATCGTTATGAAATGCTGCATGACTTTTCTGACATGCTAGAGGTATGTAACAAAGCAGAAAACTATATTGAAGAAAACCCTATTTATTATCAAAGCGAAAAACTGGCGACCTTTCAACTGAAAAAAATGTCTGCCTATCTTCATTTGAGAGACTGGAAGAATGGAAAGATAAATGCCGAAAAATGTCTTCAATCCTTCCCTAAAGGAAGTGATACCTGGTTTGATTTTATGGAGTATTATTTATTGCTTGCCCTGCATACCGATAATTACATTAATGCGATAGCCATTAGTAACGAAGCAACAGAGCATAATAAATTCAAAAAACTCTCTTCGCTTACTAGAGAAAAATGGCGTATCTATACTGTATACCTTAACTATATTATTGAGAGTCAGGCGGAGAACAATCCTATTATGCAAACTCAGCGTAAAAAGACGTTCCGCTTATCTCGTTTCTTAAACGACCCGATATTATATCCTAAAGATCAACGAATATTTACGGTCCATTTAGTTGTTGCACAAATTCTTTTCTTCCTAGAGAAAAAAAGTTATTCAAATGTAACAGAACGAATTGAGCGCTTGAAAAGCTATGCTAACCGACAATTGAAAAAAGATGAATATTTTCGGGCGATACAATTTATTCGCATGCTTCAGCAACTCGTAAAGTCGGATTATCAAATTGAGAATTTAAGCAATAACGATAAATATTATCAAAGACTAATTGAACAACCTTTTTTCTACCGGGGTTTAATTGCAGAGCTGGAAATCATTCCTTATGAAAAATTATGGAACCTGATCCTTAGCCGGTTAAAATAAGAAAGACAGCTGTGAATTAGGAGAAAAAATCTGCTTGGAGTACATTTGCACCAAGCAGATTTTTTTGTCCACACCACATCTTCACGAATTTGAGAAAAATCACAATTGCAATAGACGGGCATTCCTCATGTGGGAAAAGTACGCTAGCCAAAGCTATGGCCAAAAATCTAGGGTATATTTATGTTGACTCCGGAGCGATGTATCGAGCAGTAACGTTATACTTCCTAAGAAAAGAAGTGGATATAAAAGATGAAGAAACAGTCCTCTTAGCCCTTGAAGACATTAATATTCAATTTAAAAATATTGAGGGCAAAAACACGACCTTTCTAAATGGAGAAAATGTTGAACTCGAGATCAGGTCAATGGAAGTCTCTAATTTTGTTAGTCCGGTAGCGGCGATTCCAATTGTACGCAAAAAAGTTGTTAAGCAACAAAGAGAAATGGGGATCAACAAAGGAATCGTGATGGACGGGCGTGATATTGGAACGGTTGTCTTTAAAGATGCCGAATTAAAAATATTCCTAACAGCAAGTGAAGCAATTAGAGCCAAACGCCGGTTCGATGAGTTAAATCAAAAAGGGCTAAAAGTCTCTTTAGCAGAAATCCAGCAAAATCTTAAAGAGCGCGATCATATTGACTCAACCAGAAAAGACAGTCCATTAAAAAAAGCTGATGATGCTATTATAATCGACAACTCAAACTTATCAGAAAAAGAACAAACCGAGTTAGCGCTCTCTCTAGCCCATAAGCAAATCGGGGCTAATCAATAAAATTCAAACAATTCCAGTAAAGAATTTAGGCAAAGTGCACGAATGAGCACTGTTGAATGAGTATTTTCAATAAGCCTAGCAAAAGTTTTTCCTCAAAAAATGAGATCATTACTCTGGCTTTAGGCTCGCTATACACCAAAAAAAAGCTTCGATTTATACAAAAACCTCTGCTTCTCGGCTATATTCTGAATTATTGAACAATTTCTTGATAAAAAAAGAAAAGCCACCGTATTTATAAGCATAAATAAGTGGCTTTCATTTCCCCAAAGCTATTCTTGATCAATAAATGATTGATATCGTATTTAATGCGAGATCAACGATAATTAACCTTTTGCTAGATTATCGGATCATCGTGATTGCTTAATAAAAGCAATGAAAAGTAACTAACATTTTGATTAGATACTTTACATGGTTAAAATTAAAAGAAAGAATATCTCAAAATGAGAAGGTTGCCTTTTTTTTATTCAAAAATTTTAATTTCCTTTTATTCTCTCTATTCAGGAGTAAATCCCCTGATATTTAATTAAAATAGGATCTTCATCCTACTAGTAATACTATGAATTTCATGCCAAAAATTAAATTGTTGATTTTCAGCACTTTACAAAACAAAACAATATAAATTCATTCTCTATTTTAGAATACATTCCCAATATAGGAAATTATTTGCAAGACTGCTGACATTCTAGAGCAAATCCACGACACTAAGA
Organism: Saprospiraceae bacterium; assembly: GCA_020631105.1. GTDB lineage: Bacteria > Bacteroidota > Bacteroidia > Chitinophagales > Saprospiraceae > JAHDHW01. The sequence continues at coordinate 20,037 of JAHDHW010000099.1, forward strand.
TAAAAATAATTCAATAATTAGCTCTAATCATATATTTCCAGCAAAATGCGAACCATATATTAAAAATATGCGTATGTGAAGATGAATTTATTTTTTCTTCACAAATTTTTGCACTATGAAATTCGAAATTTTCAAAAACAAGCGGAATCAAAAGTTCTACTTTAACCTTAAATCCCGTAACGGTGCGGTAGTTCTTACCAGCGAAGGGATGCCTAATAAAGGTGCAGTAAAACGTTGCATCGCTTCTGTCCAGAAAAACGTTAATAACGAAAAATGGATCGAAACAAAAGTTACTAAAAGTGGTGTACACACTTTTACTATCGTTAATTCAAAGAATAATATCGTTGGTAAGAGTAAAAAGTATAATTCTTTAGTTACCCTTAAAAAAGGATTACGTGCGGTTACACGTGCTTCTTCTACTGATGTAGTTCTTGATTTGACGAACGCAGATAACTAATATTTTTATTCTATAAATAGAAATAGGAGACGAATACTCGTCTCCTATTTTATTTATTTTAGGAGCGTAATATCTCCAAATTGCTTTTCTAATCTACCTCAACAAAGTCACATCCCCACTCATCACTTCCGTTCTACCATCTTTATA
>JAHDHW010000303.1 GCA_020631105.1 Saprospiraceae bacterium
GTTAGTGGGTTAGTGGGTTAGTGGGTTAGTGGGAGAACAGTTGAACGAATGCTTAAGTTTTATGAGGCTGAAATAATTCAAAAAATGTTATATTCAAGGCACATTTACTTGTAAAAAATTAAATCTACAAATCATGTTGAGAAAACCCTTACTTCTTATTACGCTTATGTTGTGCCTGGTCATCAGCGCCGAAGCTCAGCGAAAGAAAAAATCGAAAACAAAAGAAGAAACCCCGGAGAAAAAAGAACAACTTATGAATGCCGCGAACTTCAGTGGCTTAAAGGTTCGAAATGTTGGCCCTGCCTTTACTTCTGGAAGAATAGCAGATATTGCTGTCCATCCGGAGGATGAGCATACCTGGTATGTTGCAGTAGGATCAGGTGGAGTTTGGAAAACTGAAAATGCAGGTATTACCTGGACGCCAATCTTTGATAATCAGACTTCTTATTCAACTGGTTGTATTACCATTGACCCTAACAACCATTCTACTATCTGGCTTGGCTCTGGTGAAAATGTCGGAGGCCGTCACGTAGGCTACGGCGATGGGGTTTACCGTTCACTTGACGGAGGAAAGACCTGGAAAAATATGGGACTTAAAAAATCGGAGCACATCTCCGAAATCATTGTCCATCCAGATAATTCAAATGTAATTTGGGTCGCTGCGCAAGGGCCCCTCTGGAGTAAAGGTGGTGAAAGAGGGCTTTATCAAAGTACAGATGGTGGAACTACCTGGGCGCGTGTTCTAGGTAATGATGAGTGGACCGGTGTTACAGATATTCAATTAGACCCTCGTGATCCTAACCGCATTTACGCTGCAACCTGGGATCGTCATAGAACTGTAGCAGCTCTAATGGGAGGTGGACCAGGATCAGGAATTCACCGTAGTGATGATGGCGGAAAAACCTGGACAGAATTAAAGAAAGGTTTACCTGGTTCGAACATGGGTAAGATCGGTATTGCGCTCTCTCCGCAACAGCCGGATGTGATTTACGCTGCAATTGAGCTGGATAGACGAAAAGGAGGCGTTTACAAATCTACTGACCGAGGAGCTTCCTGGAAAAAAATGAGTGATGCTGTTTCCGGAGCAACCGGACCGCATTATTATCAGGAGTTATATGCTTCACCACATCAATTTGACAAACTATACCTGATGGATGTAAGGATTCAGGTTTCAGAAGATGGTGGCAAAAACTTTCAACAATTAAGAGAAAGAAACAAACATTCAGATAGCCATGCAATCGTATTTCGTGCTGATGACCCTGACTATCTTTTGATTGGTACAGATGGCGGCATTTATGAGAGTTATGATAATGCGCAACATTGGAGATTCATCAATAATATGCCCATCACGCAATACTATAAAGTGGCGGTGGATGATGCAGAGCCATTTTACAATATTTATGGTGGTACGCAGGATAATGGTTCGCATGGCGGACCTTCCCAAACTGACAACTACCACGGTATCAGAAATGCGGATTGGTATAAAACACTTGGAGCAGATGGTCATCAATCCGCAACGGAGCCTGGCAATCCTAAAATCATTTATGCAGAAACGCAGCAAGGTGGTTTACATCGTGTTGATGTAACGACTGGCGAACAAGTCCACATTCAACCTCAGCCAGCTGCTGGTGAAGATTTTGAGCGATTCAATTGGGATGCTCCTATCCTGGTTAGCCCCTTCTCCCCTAGCAGATTATATTTTGCTTCTTCAAGGGTATGGCGCTCGGATAATCGAGGAGATGACTGGACTGCCATCAGTGGTGATTTGACCCGTGATGAAAATCGGCTTGAATTACCGATCATGGGTAAGACTCAAAGCTATGATAACCCCTGGGATGTTTATGCGATGTCTAATTATAACACCATTACTTCGCTGGCAGAATCTCCGAAACAAGAAGGACTACTCTATGCGGGTACAGATGATGGCATTATTCAGGTAAGTGAAGACGGTGGAAAAAATTGGAGAAAGATTATGGCGAACAGTCTACCAGGTTGCCCTGATCGTGCCTTTGTAAATGATATCAAGGCTGATCTTTATGATGCAAATACCGTCTATGTTGCTTTAGACAATCATAAAGAAGGAGACTTCAAACCTTATCTCTACAAAAGTTCAGATCGTGGCCTTACCTGGAAATCAATTGCCAGTGATTTACCGGAGCGACATTTAGTGTGGCGAATGGTACAGGATCATGTAGATGTAGATTTACTTTTCTTAGCGACAGAATACGGACTCTTCTTTACGACAAACGGAGGAGGCAATTGGGTAAAACTTAAAGGTGGTGTTCCAACAATTTCTTTTCGTGACCTAACGATTCAGCGTAGAGAAAATGATCTCGTTGCTGCTTCTTTTGGGCGAAGTTTCTTCGTACTGGATGATTACTCTGTACTTAGAGATGTTAGTGAAGAACGCCTCAAAGAGGAAGCTATCCTTTTTGCGACTGCGGATGCGGACTGGTATGTTCGTAGAAGCAGAGTCAGTTCCACTGGTGAAATTTATGCTGCACCAAATCCTGAATTCGGAGCAACCTTTACGTATTACCTTAACATGGATTTGAGCAGTGCAAAATCCGAACGTAAAAAAGCAGAAGGAGAATTAACGAAGGATGGAAAGGCTATTCCGTTCCCGGGATGGGATGCCTTAGAAGCGGAGCGAAGTGAAGTAAAACCAAAACTTTGGTTAATTGTCAGAGATGCGCAAGGAAATATAGTTCGTAAAGTCGAAGGAAAAACAGGTAAAGGGATGCACCGTACTTCATGGGATCTACGCTACCCTTCTAAGCGAATGATTGCCTTAAGAGATGGAGACGAAGGTAGTAGCAGAGGTAGATTCTCCAGCGGTGCATTAGCGCCTCCGGGTGAATACTCTGTAAGCATGATGCTACAACAGGGAGATGAAGTCAAAGAGCTTGCTAAACCACAATCTTTTAAAGTGGTACCATTGAGAGATGGTGCACTTCCAAGAAAATCTGATAAAGCTTATGCTGATCATTCCTCAATGTATAATGAACTCTCTACCGAAATGGCTATGCTATCTCATGAGATGGAACTCAGCGAAAAAAGATTAAATGCCATGTTTACGGCCTTGTCAAGATCGGAGACGGAACCAGGAAAATTAGATAAAGAGATGTATAGTATCAAAGATCGCCTTAACAAGCTCAACCTACAATTGAGTGGAAATGCAGCTAAGAGCGAAGTCGGAGAAAAGAATCCTCCTTCTATCTGGTCGAGACTGAGTATCGCTCGCCGAGGGCTATCGAATACATACGG
>JAHDHW010000100.1 GCA_020631105.1 Saprospiraceae bacterium
ACGCTGGAAGTTTTTTTATTATTCGCTGACTTTGCCATCTTGGATTTTGCTACTTTACCATTCGCTTTTCCATTATGTTTACCATTCGCCTGTGGCTCTTCCTGCCCAAGCTCCTTCAAAAACATCCTTCGGACTTTTGCAATATTCTCGTTGAGCTTTTCCTTTTTCCAGCGTTTGGTCGACACCGGCGGTAAGACTACCACCTCAATAGCGGCTGACCGAAAAACGTTACTTCCTCTTGGCATCGCGTCGTGCGCGTTGCGAATCACAACCGGTACGATTGGTACTTTCGCCTGCATTGCCAAATGGAACGCTCCCTTCTTAAAGGTCCCGAGCCGATAGTCTCGACTACGTGTCCCCTCCGGGAAAATAATTATTGAGGTACCGTTTTGTAATGCGGTTACCGCAGGCTTCATTGCTTCAATAGCCTTATCTCGGTTTTTACGATCTATAAAGATGACTCCGGCAGCGCTCATCAATTGCCCAAGAATTGGGAAATTTCTTAGTTCTTTCTTTGCAATTCCTGTAGCATCTTTTCGGATAAGCTTCGATACGATAAACAGGTCCGCACTACTTTGGTGATTAAACATAAACACCGCTGGACGATGCGACCAAAGATGTTGTTCTCCTTTTACGACCAGTTCAATTCCGGCAGCAGCAATCACTAAGTCTCCTACACTTGCCATCAATGAATTAACCCCTTCGCCCCAGGACAAATTAGTTGCTCCTTTCGCTACACCAGAAATAACTGCAGGTAACAAACTACCTAGTGCCATTCCAGTTCGTACTATATTACTGACTCCCGGTCGCTCCTCATCATTAAAGCGATATACCGGCCAGTTATTTTTAAATGCTAAAGCTGACAACTTGGTATCCGGGTTAATAGGAACAGGATTTCCGACAATCTCCAGAAGCGGTGCATCTGCTGCACTATCCGTATAAAAATAACTCTTGGCTAAATCCAGATTATGCTCTTCACTGAGTTCACGAGCTGCGTGTGCTTTTCCTTCTCCCCAACAAGCCGGCTCTACAATCTTTCCGGTAAATAAGCCTTTCTCCACCTCCATTCGAGTACACATTACGTGCTCAATAGTTAGATCTCTTGCGATTGGATCGACCTGATAAGGTGTAGCTGCCGAAATAATCGCTACGGTATGTCCCATGGCAAGGTGAGCATTCACTAATGCCCTTGACTCTGGATAAATTTCATTTGCCAAATGCTTCTGGTAAACCTCTTCTCCAACTTCAATAAATACAGACTCCTTCGTACCTTTTACTCCTTGCGCTCCTACGGCTGCCAATCCCGCAAAATTCCCCTGCCCCATCGCATACACCAGGACACCATTAAACTGAGCAACGATTTCTTTAGTTGTCATCTTGCCACTAAATAATCGCGTCTGGAAAAATTCTTTGGCAGAGAAATTTTTAATTAAGGTTCTATCTAAATCGAAGAATGCACCGATGTGTTTTCCTTTTTCTCCATCCAGAATAGGTTTGACTAATGTCTCTGTAGTAGACCCCGGGACAATCTCTCGTTCGATTGGTACGGGCGCCAAATCCATAGAAGGTTTGGACAAGGTAATTCCCTGTAATACTTTTATGCGCTCAGCAATCTCATTAAGCTGATCCAGGAAACTTTGAATCTCTTTCTTTTTATCATTGGTAGTATCCGGGATTAATCCAAGATTGCTTACTAAGCGAATTCCGTTTTTCAGGAAAGGCTCTCTTACGGATTCGATTCTTTGTATCCGCCCTTGCCAATGCAACTCTTCACTTATAAACAAACAGTCCTTAATGAAATCTTTTTCATTAAACTTGCGGCTTGGAATCCATTGCTGTAATGCATAAGCCACAACCCGATACGCTTCGATATAAGTGTATAGTACCACCGGAGCCAAAATTACTTTCTGCTCCTCGAAGAATTCCATTTTCTTTGCCGGGCTGGCACTTAATAACTTGGGCCAATCCTTATCGAGGATAGAAAGGTTAATCTCAATCTCTGAACTAAATTGTGATTTCTGCGAGTAGAAAAACTCAAACTTAAACATGCTTCTCAAACGCATGATCTCCTGCCAGAATGCTTCCTGACGTTCGCTTGCTTTTACTTTTGTAGAATGTAATAAGGCTAATTCTATAAAAGCAAATTGATACAAATGCTGAACGGCCATATTTGCATAATACGTGGCCTGGATATAATTTTCAGAGTTTAGCACATAACGCGCATGAAGCGCATCGCCATGTTGTAATACTAAACCTGCACGTTGCAATAGGTTGATCGCAACCTGCACGGAAGCGCCAATGGGTTTACCCCGGTCAACTAATGCATCCGGTTGATATTCTTCAATGAGGTGCATCATCTCTACAATATCATTTTCAATCGCTCGCTTATTGAGTGAGAATTTGCTGAGCAACGCGATGCAAATCAGAGAAGTCGTAGTAACCGGCGTAATCTCATTAATCTTATGGACTAATTCCAGTGCGAATTTTGATAAACGTCCAGAGAAAATTTCGGTTTGCTCTCCTTCTGTTATAATTGCAACAGATTTCTTCGCATCAATATCGACGGGCGCACCAAATCGAATGGATACCTTACCCAAGTTTCCATCCATGCTTCGTACATAATTCAAAAACCACTTCAGACTCTCCGGACTTTTCACCTTACCGCGTCCCTCCGAAGCCATATCTTTTACATCAGGTATCAGATCGTAAACAATAGAGACCGGCACATATTTTACTTCATTACGAGAGTCTTGCTCTGCTTCATGGATATACTTAAGGATTCCAACTTTTGGCCAAACCAATTTTCCTGTACGAGATCGTGTCCCCTCAATGGCCCACATAAAATGAGCCCCATCATCTACCAGCGAAGCGATGAAATGTCTTAGTGCAACCTTATAGATCTTATCATCTTTAAAGGAACGACGGATAAAAATTACCCCATTCTGTCGGGCCAGTTGACCAAAGCCCATAAAGTCCATATTGATCCCCGCAAAGGTGTATGGAAATGGAATACCATGCCTACCCAAAGTAACGGCCAAAACGAACATATCAAGATATGTCTTGTGGGTCATGACAAAAGCTATAGGGTGTCTTCTAGCCAGCTTTGTCAACTCCTTAATTTCCGCAGTGTTTATATCTATCGTCTTATCATAACCTCGTCCCAGGATGTACTGCGATATTTGCAGTCCCGCAATATTGGCAAAGGGTTGATGAGCGGTTTGAAGTTCTTTTAGGCAGGCAAGGGCGGTATCATATACCTGATTATAAGGCTCCCCTAACTCATCGGCCAGGTCGATTAGTTTCTTTAGAAATTTAGGATCGTTAGTCAGATGCTCCATACCAGGCAGTTTCCACATTTAGCTGTTTACTGATTATAAAAGGTTCTATTCATATCAACCAGTTTACATCAGAAATATTCAAAACAAAGGGTTTATAAAGATCAAAATCGCCTTGTTCTACTTATATCTTCCTAAAGATAAGGAAAACGGGGAAATAGACCGGAAATTCTATTTATGCAAGGTTTACACCGTACTATTATCCAAAATAATCTTATTAAAAAGCTTGTGTTTTAAGGCACTTTTTCCATCACTAATAGGGGAAATTGTAATTTTTCGATACTCCAAAATGGTCGTATTTTTCAATAATTTGATGAAAAATCAAGATTAACAGCTTTCTCTCTTGAGGTTTTAGCTTAATATAATCCTCTGTTTTTCAGTTTAATAGCTTAAAAATAATGTTAAAATAGCCTCATTTAAGCTTTACTTAACTAAACTATGGTACCTCTTTTGTGTTCTAATAACCAGGGAATACATTTCAGAAAAAGCAAATTATATTTTTTAAACTATAAAAAAGATATAACTTAGTATTTCGAAATCCCCCCCAAACCTAATTTTACTTTATTTTAAACAACCGCGTACCATGCGTAGATCAAAGGAAAAGGCTGTAGCGCGACCATCAATGTTTTGGTTGCTAACGGAAGGAGGTCGAGCGATCACCGAACTGGGCCTTTCGATTCCTTATCGCAAGTTTTTCTCGCGGCGAAATGAAGGAGACGGGCATCCTATTCTGGTTTTACCTGGCTTTATGGCTTCTGATACTTCTACGGCTCCTATGCGCAAGTTTATGAGCAATCTGGGTTATACTCCTTATTGTTGGGAACTGGGTCGTAATACGGCAAAGCTGGAATTCCTTCAGATTTTATCCAATCGAATAGATGAAATCTATGATGATCATCAAGAACAGATCACATTAGTTGGATGGAGCCTCGGAGGTGTTTTTGCGCGGCAGCTTGCCAAAGCAAAACCTAAAAAAATACGCCAGATCATTACCCTTGGATCACCATTCAAAGGTATTCATCAACCCAATAATGTTGCCTGGGTATACAATCTTATTTCAGGAGGCAAAAAAATCAAAGATATCGACCCGATTCTCTTTGAGAATATTCCTTTGCCAGCCCCTGTTCCTACTACTGCCATATATACCAAAGAAGACGGTATCGTCCCCTGGCAATTATGCATGGAAGACGAGACTGATATCCATCAAAACATTCAAGTTCGCGGTAGTCACCTTGGACTTGGTGTCAACCTATCTGTGATGGAGATCATTGCAGATCGCCTTCTATATACTAAAGCAGATTGGCTTCCTTTCCAACCTCGTAGCATTTTCGAGGATTTACTTTTTTATCCTTCTCTTTAGAATTGTACGAATTCGGTTCCCTACATTTCGTTGATCCCTTTATTTTCAATATTTTTAGGGAAACATCAACATCATGATACGAATCCTATTCCTGTTATTAATACTACCATTTCTTACCTTAGCACAATCTCCAACCTCGCAACTCATCGGTGCGCTGTTAGGTGAAACACCAGTTGAGGAAAACCTGCAAGAATTATGTGATCAGGTTGGAGGCCGGGTTACCGGATCCAAAGCAAATGAAAAGGCTGTGGACTGGGCCTTAAAAAAATTCCAGGATGCCGGACTGAAAGCATGGAAAGATCCATTTGAAATGCCGGTTCTTTGGCTACCTGAATCTACGCAGGCTACAGTTTCCGGAGCTGTTAATTTCACCCCAAATATTGTAGCTAAATATTACTCTCCTGTCGGCACTCATAAAGGAAAACTAATTGCCGTCGGAAAAGGAGATGCTGCAGGTTTTGAATCAGCAGGCGAAGCAGTTAAAGGAAATTTCGTTTTAGTAGAAAATGATCTTTGCCTTGACATCAACGGGCTGTTTGCAGAATACGCAGCAGCTACTCAGGCAGAAATGCTTGCCCGAAAACACGGGGCAAAAGGAATCGTCTTTATGTCCAGCCGACCAAAGGCTTTATTGTATAGATTTATCACCTCTCAGCCTACTACTAATGATCTTCCTCAACTGGTAATGAGTCGCGAAGATGCTGCACGTTGTATGAGGATCCTACAAGGAGGTGATGAGTTAGAATTTAGTGTTACCACAAAAGCACAAACTGGCGGAGCTTTCACATCGCATAATGTAATTGCAGAAATCACAGGAAGCGAAAAACCAGAAGAAGTCATCGTCCTTGGTGCACATATTGATTCCTGGGCATTAGGTACTGGTGCAAATGATAACGGATGCAATGTCTCGATGATGATTGACATTGCACGACAGATGAAAAAACTTGGAATCCAACCTAAACGAACCATTCGCTTTGCACTTTGGAATGGAGAAGAACAGGGCTACTTTGGTTCATGGGACTATACCAAGGATCACATAGATGAGATGGACAAACATATCATGGCACTGTCTATTGACATTGGTAGTGGCGCCCTAACGGGCTTCTTCACGAATGGTCGTGCCGAGCTCGTGCCGGTAGTTGACGAAGTACTAAAACCAGTCGCTGCCCTTGGCGATTTCACACAGATAAATGCCCCGATTGTTGGTACCGATAATTTTGACTTCATGCTTCAGGGTGTTGGTAACCTTGTTGGTAATCACCTGCCTCAAGTCTACGGTATTAACTACCACGCTACTTCCGACACTTATGACAAAGTTGACCTTAAGCAGCTAAAACGTAATTCTGCCATCGTAGGTGCTTTAGCAATGGGCTTCGCTAATTTAACCGATGACCAAATCACCTGGAAGCAACAAAGTCGGGAGGAGATTCAAAAAATGTTCGAGGCATTTGATCTGGAGTTTACGATGCGAATGTTTGGAGTTTGGGAACCATGGATTAGTGGTGATCGGGGCCGTAAGTAATCATCAACTCGTATTAAAGTTTCCGTCGGTTCCGATGGCTATCGGAACGAAAACTAAGGCATTTATATTTCGGAAGACTTTCACTAACGGGTGGGGGGTAAAAAGCTCGATCCATCTCAAAAACACGAATGGCCAATATCGAATCAATTCAATATTGGCCATTCTATTAATCGCTATTGCAGATCGTCTACCCCATCTCCCCTTCTTTCATTTTCTCCGCATTCTCTGCGACTTGTAAGGCTTCTATTATATCATTTATATCTCCTGCCATAATTTTATCCAGACTATAAAGTGTCAAGTTAATCCGGTGGTCCGTAACTCTATTCTGAGGATAATTATAAGTACGAATTTTCCCTGAGCGATCTCCTGTACCTACCAAAGACTTTCGGGCAGCAGAGACTTTACTATCGTGTGCTTCTCGTTTGGCTTCATAGATTTTTACATAAAGCCTTTGAAGTGCAATCTCTCGATTTTTATGCTGAGATCGACCATCCGTACTTTCCGAAACGATCCCCGTAGGCAAGTGTGTAAAACGTACACCTGATTCTGTTTTGTTGACGTGCTGTCCCCCCGCTCCACTTGCCCGGAAGGTATCCGTTTTCAGGTCAGCCTTATTAATGTCAATATCTTCCATTTCAAACTTGGGCATTACGACTACTGTCGCAGCAGAAGTATGAACACGTCCTTGTGATTCTGTCTTTGGTACGCGTTGTACCCGGTGTGCTCCGGACTCAAACTTCAATTTACCATAAACATCGTTACCGAAGACCTCAAGTACTAGTTTATTATACCCTCCCACAGTTCCTTCATTAATTGATACTGCCTCTACTTTCCAGTTCTGTGTTTCGAAATATTTCATGTACATTTTATAAAGGTCACCAGCAAAAATACTAGCTTCATCCCCACCGGTACCCGAGCGAATCTCTATAATTACATCTTTGGAATCTTCGGGATCCTTAGGAATGAGTAATACCTTGATCTCCTCTTCCAAGCCCTCTCGCTTAGGCACTAACTCATCCATCTCCATTTTGGCCATCTCTTGCATTTCTGCATCATCTTCGGCAAGCATTTCTTGAGCAGTTTTAATATTGCCTAACAACTCTTTATACTCTTTGTACTTATCAACAACCTCCTGAAGGTTTTTATATTCCTTACTGATTTTGGTATACTTATCCATATCCGAGGCAATGCTGGGATCAGATAATTGTTCTTCCAGGTATATATAGCGCTCGTAAATCGCTTCTAATTTATCTAACATTTTATATTGATTTCGAATGAGTTGATGATAACGACAATAACCCTTGCTCAGCAAGCAAGTAAAAGAAGCTGGAGTAGCTACAAGAAAAGGTAAACATTATGAGATAACATCTGTCGTTGTTTTGCGAATGCAAAAGTAAGGAAAATTATTCTTTGACGGGTATTCAATCCCAAACTTCATCAATCCTTCCAAAAGATTAATTCCAGCACCCTGTTTAGTCAAAGATGTCGATTCGAGTGATAGCGTAGAATCAAACTCAGCGAATAATTATTATACTTTGAGTTTCATCTTAGACAAACGTATCCTGTCTTCGAAGGAATCCTTGAAGTAAATATAAAGCGATAAGGTTAAATTTATTTCCGCGTAGTTCGACAAGAGGGAGTTTTCTTGTCTATATCATTATATGGGCCTATCGATGCGGATTTTATCTTTTATAGATTGGATGAGGGCCGGGGAAACTTTGCGGCGGTGCACTTTACTTTTAATAAACTCTCTGAACGATTGTTCTTTGGAAAGCAATTCCAGGTATGCTGGGTTTTGCTTAATTTCTCTAAGTAATTCTCTCTCTGCGTCTTTGCCTAATTCATTATCAAGGTACATGTTAACCTTGGTGACGAGATTCTGATAATTGGTTTGATTCCCCATCATAATTTATTTTACAACCTATTTGGAAAGGCTAAAAACGGAGGTGGGTATCAATACCGGAGACACCATGGTTGACGTCCCCGTCATTCGAGGGAATGGACCAAAGTGTAATGATTTTTTGCTGACGGTATTCATATCCTTACTACGTTAGTAATCCCGACGATACTGATATTCGAAAATCGAATCATCAGTACGTCAGGATAGTTCTTTCCAAGCATAGATTGCTTGGTGAATAATATTATTTAATTCAAGTTGCGATTCACTTCTTAGAGTGCTCATGCGTCACAACTTAGATTATTTAGATTTCTTATCCTCGAAGCCATACTTCGCAGCATAAGTTTTCAATTTTTCCTTGAGCATATTACGAGATCGGTGCAAACGCGATCTTACTGTACCAATTGGTACATCTATGATCTTAGAGATTTCTTCGTAAGTAAACCCTTCGATATCACATAGAAGGATTACGGTTCGGAAATCAATAGGAAGACTATTTACAGCATTGGTAACTTCATCTCCCATCATGTTTTGGTAGATCTCTTGTCTCAAATCAACATGTCCGCTGTAAGCACTGTCCTCTTGATCGTGGTAGTTAACAATCTCTTGATAGTCAACCTTTGCTGGACGTTTACTTTTTTTGCGGTACTGGTTAATAAAGCCGTTTTTCAAAATTTTGAAAAGCCATGCTTTGGCATTCGTCCCTTCAATGTACTTATCGATAAAACGAAAAGCCTTCATGTAGGTCTCCTGCACGAGATCATTGGCATCTTCCTCGTTATAGGTCAAGCCATAGGCAAAATTGTATAGCGCATCCGCATGTGGATAAAACTCCTCTTCGAAAATTCGCTCGTAATTTTGCATCTCCTTAGTTTTTCGTGTCATCAAAAGCATAAAGATAGCGTTTTAAACCTGACGCAAATTGCGTTTTCAACTTTTTGAGTCAGTCTATACTAAAGTAAAATCGTCAATATTCGAATCAATTTTTAGTTAGTATAAAAGTTAGTCAGATGGTTTCGGCAAAGCATATAAAATATGCCATGGGTACCCGAATACCATCAACTACGATGCTTCGAAAATAGTTCCACGATTTTAAAAAAAATTGAAATTTTTAAAAATTTACGATTTCGATACCTTCCATATTCTTTTCAAACCAGTAAAGCGGGGACTGGGTTTTATCTCCTGTCTTGGTATCACATTTAAAGAAAAGGTAGTAAAGTTGCATTTGGTCTCCGATGCAATCAATTAGTCGGTCAAGTCTTTTTTGACCTTCTTTTTCTCGGTTGTAGAGTACTTTTAAGCGCCAGCTATAATAGGCCTCATCATGCAATTCTATAATATCGAGGACAGATTGATCATCAATAAAACCTTCCATGAATTTACGGGCAAGAACAGAATGGTGCTTTGACCAATCGCTTTTATCTTCCAGATATTTAAAGGTATCGTGTGCAAAGGTGATCAATCTAAGGTTGGTGCGAGTAGTAGCGTCTATTTGAAGTTTTTCGACATTATCTAAAACCTCACGGATATGATAAAGTACTTTACCTTCCGGGTGGCCGTATCGGGGTTTCCCCCAGAATAAGCCTTTCCGGAACTTTTCGGAAGCTAGCAAGGCGTATTCTAGCTCCGTTTCCGGTTGAAGCAATTTTTCTACATCTATACTTTCTCGAAGGGTTTCCTTCATGTTTATAGTGATTTCTACTAAGCAGGAAACGATAATTTTATTAAATCAAGTTCCCAACTTAGTAACGAAGATAGAATTAATAGCTAAAATGATTGTCCTGATGAAGCGTTTTTCTATCCCTTATTGGTAAATTTGAATTAATAGAAAGCTAATTTATTATGCAAAAGGTGCAATTAGCACTACCAATAACATCTTTAACCATCAATAAACCGATTGCCTTTTTTAAGGCCTTGTTAACGTCCTGTTAAATAATTTTTGTAGATAAACTAGGTAGAATTGCGGGCGTTTATCCTAAACAAAGCAATTCACAAACAGCTTACTTATTTATTCACCTATTAAATCCAAATACACATGAAGAAAATAGCATCCTTAGTAATCGCAGGTGTATTCGGTGGCTTAATTGTGCTTGTTGGTGTATTCATGTTAAACCCTCAGGAGGTTAGTACATATACTGACCAATCATATGCTGCCGTACCTGTCAACCGAGTAAACCTATCCAAGGGAATGGTATCACCAGCCTTTGATTTTACGGAAGCTGCGCAAAAAGTTACTCCCGTAGTCGTACATATTGCTGCTGCTGCAGGAAATGATGCCGCAAATCAAAGAAATCAGGACTATAACGATCCTATACAGCAATTCTTTGGAGACTTCCGACGCCCTACTCCTAAAAGAGGGACGGGATCAGGAGTGATTATTTCGGAGGATGGATATATCGTTACGAATAATCATGTTGTTGAGTTCGCGGACGATATTAACGTTACACTTTCAAATAATCGCCAATATAGAGCTGAAGTAGTGGGAACCTATGAAAAAGGAGATTTAGCAGTGCTGAAGATTGAAGCGGAAGGCCTTCCTACGCTTGAATTTGCAGACTCTGACGAAGCAAAGATTGGTCAATGGGTATTAGCCGTTGGTAACCCTTTAGAATTGACTTCGACCGTTACGGCAGGGATTATTAGTGCAAAAGGCAGAGACCTTGATATTATTCCGGGACGTGAGGCCATCGAATCATTCATACAAACAGACGCTGCAGTAAACCCTGGAAACAGCGGTGGCGCACTTGTTGATTCTGACGGAAGATTATTAGGCATCAATACCGCAATTGCGACGCAAACCGGTTATTATTCTGGGTATTCATTTGCTATTCCAGTGAATATTATGAGAAAAATTGTTGGTGATATTATCGAATTCGGTACTTATCAAAGAGGGTATTTAGGCGTAAGTATTACAGACCTTGACGATGATTTAGCGAAAGAGCTAGGACTCAACATATCTCAAGGGGTTGTTGTAGCGAGCGTTCAAGACGGAAGTGCTGCACAATACGCTGGTATATTACCGAATGATGTGATTGTTAAAGTAGATGGGAAGTCTGTCATTAGTTCACCAGAATTACAAGAATTAGTAGGAAGGGCAAAGGTTGGCGAACAGGTTAAACTAGAAATTAACCGTAATGGAAATAAGAAAGAATTTCCGGTTCGATTAAAAGGTAATTAGAGAACTTTTTTCGCTTTTTAGCGTTTTCTTAACATATGCTATGAAACAATTCTTGGCCGATTTCGGTTAAAGAGAATATATAAAAGACTTGTTTAAAGTTGGTTTTTCGTTTTGTTTTGATGCGTCTGTCCTGCTAGAGCCGGGCAGACGTTTTTTTATGCCTTGTTTTGCCTTATTTCTCCAATATCTACGTTTTTCTCTTCAGAGCTTCTTTTACGCTTTAATACCTAATCTCCTTCAAGATTTTCTTCTATATTTAGTGTAATGATTCGTTATTTAAATCAATTACGGGAAGGGTTTATATCTTTGTTTTTCCCAAATCTTTGCCTGGCCTGCGGCGAGCGTGCTCCGATTCCAGAGCAATTGACTTGTGTAAGTTGTGAGTACTATCTACCTAAAACAGGTTTTCATTTAGAGCAGGAAAATACATTTACAGATCGACTCTGGGGGCGATTCCCAATACATAGCGCTGCTGCATACTATCATTTTGTCAAAGGGGGACGTGTTCAAAAACTTATTCATAATCTGAAATATAACAATCGGCCAGAGGTAGGATATATGATAGGTTTGAAATATGGTGACCTTTTGAAAAGCTCGGCTTTATTTAATGATTTAGATATCATCATTCCTGTGCCTTTACACCCTAAGAAACTGCATCAGCGAGGCTACAATCAAAGTGAAGCTTTTGCGCGAGGCCTAGGCGTAAGTATGAATCTTCCTGTAGACACAAAGGTTTTAATCCGAACCCAATCTACGACTACTCAAACCAGAAAGACCAGGATTGAGCGATTAGAAAATGTAGAAAAAGCATTTGAACTCGTAAAACCGGAAAAGCTAAATAACAAACGAATATTATTAGTTGACGATGTATTAACAACAGGCGCAACCTTAGAAGCTTGTGCACTTACATTATTGAATATTCCAAAAACAAGAATTAGTCTGGCAACGATTGGAATTGCCGAGCGATAAGAAAAGAAATATAATTCCCTTTGAAAAGATTAGCCCTCCACCAATGTTCCGATAGGTTCTCCTTTTACAATTTTGAGGAGGTTATCATGGTCATTGATATCAAAAACAATAATTGGAAGGTTGTTCTCCTGACAAATTGTAAAGGCAGTCATATCCATAACTCCTAGGCCCATACTGATCACCTGTGCAAAAGAAATCGTATCAAACTTTTTAGCTGTAGGGTCTTTCTCAGGATCCGCAGAATAGACTCCATCGACACGTGTCCCTTTTAGGATGACATCCGCTTTAATTTCGTTAGCACGAAGTGCAGCAGCGGAATCTGTTGTAAAATATGGGCTACCTGTCCCTGCGGAGAAGATAACAACTCTGTTTTTTTCAAGGTGCCGGATAGCACGGCGACGGATATAAGGTTCTGCGATTTGTTTCATCTCGATAGCCGTGACTAGTCTAGTGTATACGCCAACTTTTTCCAATGCACTTTGAAGCGCCATTCCATTGATTACAGTGGCCATCATCCCCATGTAGTCCCCTTGCACTCTGTCAATACCAGATTCTGCCGCTTGTAATCCTCGAAAAATATTACCTCCACCAATCACAATAGCTATTTGAACGCCTTCTTCGTGTAAAGCTTTGATTTGATGAGCATAATGTCGAATCATACTAGGTTCGATACCGAAACCTTGTTCTCCCATTAAAGACTCTCCGCTTAGTTTGAGTAGTACACGCTTATATTTATTTGCCATGGTGATTTTATATTTTTTTGCTCGGGTGAAGGTAAAAAAAAAGCGAATTAACCAGTAATTCGCTTTTTATAATAATTATATTTTTTATCCTAATTCAACGTGTTTGAAATCCGTAACGGTCAAATCACTGTTGATACTTTTTAGATAATCGCTAACGCTTTTCTTGCTATCTTTTACGTAAGCTTGATTGAGTAAAGTATTTTCTTTGAAAAACTTATTCAACTTACCGGTAGCGATTTTTTCAAGCATTGCTTCTGGTTTACCTTCCTTACGAGCAACCTCCATACCAATTTCGATTTCTTTATCGATAATGGTTTGATCAACACCATCTTTATCTAAAGCAACCGGGCGCATAGCAGCTACTTGCATCGCTACATTTTTACCTGGCTCGATAAAATCTGGTCCTTCTTGATTCAGTGCAACGATTACACCTGCGCGGTATCCCATGTGAATATATGGTAGCACCTGGCCTTCACCTGCAGCAGTAACGATTTTGTTATATCCGTTTACTTCAAGTTTTTCACCAATTACACCGATCTGCTCAGTAATCTTTTCACCAACAGATAAGTCACCTTCGAAAGATAATCCAAGTAACTCCTCTGTAGTCTCTGGAGTCTCTTTAAGTGCGATATCAGCGATTTTCTGAGCGAAGTCGATAAAATCCTGATTCTTAGCAACAAAATCCGTTTCACAGCTCAAACGAAGAACTACACCTTTATTTCTATTTGCTGAAGTAGCAGCAATCACTACACCTTCTTTAGCTTCTCGATCTGCACGCTTAGCGGAAAGTTTTTGTCCTTTTTTACGTAGGATTTCGACTGCTTTTTCCAAATTACCCTCTGCTTCTGTCAATGCTTTCTTGCAATCCATCATACCTGCGCCAGTTTGGTCGCGAAGGCTTTTTACATCAGCGGCTGAAATTTTAACCATTGTGTTATAATTTATTTTTTTATTAAATGAGATAGATACTTTTCTTTTACTAAAAGCACCAGTTGCCTACTCCGCAGCAGCTCCTTTCTCTGCTTTTTTCTTGCTACGCTCGTTTAATCCTTCCTGAATCGCTTTAACAGCCGTATCTGCAATTAAAGAAATAGATTTAGAAGCGTCGTCATTAGCAGGGATAGGAAAATCAACCTGAGTAGGATCAGAGTTGGTATCCACCATTGCGATTGTACGCATACCTAATTTATGTGCCTCAGACAGTGCAATATGCTCGTGATGAATATCAACGATAAAAACTGCAGCTGGCAGACGGTTAAGGTTAGCGATACCACCTAGTACTTTCTCTAGTTTGTTACGCTCACGTGTTAACGTCAAACGTTCTTTTTTAGTTACGCTAGTTAAACTACCATCAGCTAACATCTTATCGATGGTGTTCATTTTCTTAACAGATTTCCGGATCGTAGAAAAGTTAGTCATCATACCTCCTAACCAACGCTCGGTTACGAAAGGCATTCCAACACTTAGTGCCGCTTGCTTAACGATCTCACGTGCTTGTTTCTTAGTAGCAACAAACAAGATTTTACGTCCTGACTTTGCAATTTGCTTAAGTGCATTAGTTGCAGAGTCTAAACACTCTGAAGTACGATTCAAATCAATGATATGGATACCTCGGCGCTCCATGAAGATGTAAGGTGACATCTTTGGATTCCATTTTTTCTTTAAGTGTCCGAAGTGAACACCGGCATCTAGCAATTCTTTATAGGTAGGTTTTGCCATTTTTATGATCTATTTATAGAAGTTCTAATGAATGCGGTGTGGCATAAGCTACACACCAAATTAAAAAACGTGCAAGTATTAACGTTTAGAGAACTGGAAGCTCTTTCTTGCTTTTGGTTTACCGTATTTTTTACGTTCCACCACACGAGCATCTCTACGAAGAAATTTCCGGTCTTTCAGAGGCTTACGGAAGTCTTCATTTAGTTTAACTAGTGCACGAGCTATAGCCATTCGAACAGCTTCCGCCTGGCCTTTAAATCCTCCTCCGCTAACGTTAACTTTTAGATCGTAAATGTTTTCTACACCTACCGTTGCAAAAGGATCCGTGATATTTTGTTGTACATGTGTTTGAGGGAAGTAGTTTCTGAATTCTTTCCCGTTTACGGTGATGTTTCCTTCACCTTTCGTTAGGTAAACGCGAGCGATTGACGCTTTTCTTCTCCCTATGGCATTAATCATTTCCATATTATATAAGGCGTATTTGTTAGTTGAATTATAGTTCTAATACCGCAGGTTTTTGAGCAGCATGCGGATGCTCTTCGCCTGTATAAACGAATAATTTTTTATACATAGCTCTTCCTAAAGTGTTTTTAGGTAGCATTCCTTTAACAGCTTTTTCAATTACTGCCTCAGGTTTTTTAGCCAAAAGCTCTTTAGCGAAGGTCTTTTTCTGACCACCTGGGTAACCACTATAGCGTAAGTAGTATTTTTGATCCCATTTGCTACCAGTAAATCGTGCCTTTTCAGCATTAATGATGATAACATAATCCCCAGTATCAACATGAGGTGTATATTCTGGCTTATGTTTACCGCGTAGAATAGTAGCTACTTTGGTAGCCATTCGGCCGATCACTAGGTTTTCAGCGTCGATGACATGCCAAGCACGGGTAACTTCCTCTTTTTTCGCCGATTTCGTTTTATAACTTAGAGTATCCACTGTTCGTTATTTTATTGATTGATAATTAAATTCAGACCGCTTATTTTTTTGCGACTGCAAAGGTAGCCCATTGTATTCCAAAAAACAAGCATTTTTACTAGTTTATAAAAACATGCCTTTATAAGTCATTGATTATCAGTAAAAATATCGCACAATTATTTTAGTCGAAGTTATTTTAAGGTGATTTTTTAGTGTTTTCAGGCTCCTTCTACCCGTTTTTTAATCTATAGTAATCGCAAGAACGCAGATAGCCCTCTCATTACCTGAACCATTCCTCTAAGCTCTTGTTCCTACTTAGGTATTGTCCTACTAATGACATAACTTAGCAACCCGTATTAAATGGCATCGACAACACAAGTTTTGAAGAATTTAGAAGATCCTACATCTGTATCTCGTAAAAGAGATCATATCCAATTAGCTTTCCAGTCTCAAATCGAAATGGACCAACTGGATAAACGCTTTTTTTACGAACCTTTATTAGCTGCACATCCTGAGCAGCATTCGGACTCTGGTCTTTCCTTTCTAGGTAAAAACCTAAAAGTACCAATTTGGGTCTCCAGCATGACCGGTGGAACAGAAATGGCAAATACCATCAATCATAATTTGGCTCGTGCCTGTCGAGAATTTGGAATGGGTATGGGACTAGGGTCCTGTCGAGGATTATTGCGTAGCAATGAAGCATTGGCAGACTTTGATGTCAGAAATATTATGGGCCCCGATTTACCCTTATATGCAAATCTTGGCATCGCTCAACTAGAAGAACTAATTGACGATAAGGAATTATATTTAATGGATCAGCTGATTGAGAAACTACAGGCTGATGGATTAATCATTCACGTAAACCCAATGCAGGAATGGTTACAACCCGAAGGGGATCGTTTTCGGAAGGCTCCTATCGATACTATTGAAACTATTCTCAATCATGCAAAATACCCCATCATTGTCAAAGAAGTTGGCCAGGGGATGGGCTACGAAAGTTTAAAGCGATTGTTCAAACTGCCTATCGAAGCAGTTGATTTTGCAGCTAACGGAGGGACTAATTTTGCCAAATTAGAACTATTAAGAAGTACCAAAGACCAATTGGATATTTACAAGTCACTTGCTAATATTGGACATAGTGCAGAAGAGATGGTTCACTTTACTAATGAAATAATCAAAGAACTTGGTGACCAAATGCGGTGCAAACAAGTCATAATTTCCGGAGGTGTAAAACATTTTTTAGATGGTTATTACCTAATAAATAAAATAGAGCTGCCAGCTATTTACGGACAAGCTTCCGGCTTCCTTAAACATGCCACTGGCTCCTATGAAGCCCTAAGGGACTATGTAGAATCACAAGTCCAGGGCTTACAGATTGCAAAGGCCTACTTAAGAGTACGATAATTGTTATATTAAACACAAGTTGCGCTAAAACGTTATTTTAAGGCTAAAGGGCATTGTAGATAAGAAGATAATCGTAACTTGTATTTACTAATATAGATTTAAGATGTCAAAATCAATTTCTGGCTTTTCGAAACTATCGAAACGAGGTAAACTAAGATGGATTGTTGAAAACTTTTTTAAGGATCCAGAAAACGTAATGCGTGAACTTACTAGTTACTGGCTACTTAATGAGGAGCAGCAAAAAGTGTTAGACGGTTTTAGTGAAAACACTATTAGTAATTTCTACTTACCTTTTGGTGTTGCGCCAAACTTTGTTATAAATGATAAGACCTATGCCGTCCCGATGGTTATTGAAGAAAGTTCAGTAGTCGCCGCTGCATCCGCAGCTGCTAAATTCTGGATGACTCGAGGAGGATTTAAAGCAAAAGTGATTTCTACCAAAAAAGTAGGCCAAGTTCATTTTTGCTGGACTGGCGATTTCAAAAAACTGGAAAGTGTCTTCGAAATTTTAAAGGCAAGACTTATCAGCGATGCCGCCGAGATCACTAAGAACATGGAAGCGCGTGGCGGAGGGATTCTTGATATTCAACTGATCAACTATACAGAGGTAGAACCCAATTATTATCAACTCAAAGCAAATTTTGAGACTTGTGATTCGATGGGTGCTAACTTTATTAATTCTGTTCTCGAATCATTCGGAAAAAGCTTACAAAGCTTTGTTGCCACCAATGATCTTTTCACCGACGAAGAGAAAGACGTATCCATTATCATGGCTATCCTCTCCAATTACACTCCCGAGTGTATCGTCCGTGCCTGGGTTGAATGCCCTATTGAAGATTTAGGCAATTTTTCTAATGGTATCGACGCTAATACCTTTGCTAAAAAATTCTACACTGCTGTACGTATTGCGCATATTGATCAATATCGTGCTACCACTCACAATAAAGGCATTTTTAATGGTATCGACGCTGTAGTCCTTGCAACCGGTAATGACTTCAGAGCAATTGAATCCTGTGGTCATACTTATGCAGCCCGTGACGGAAACTACCGCTCTCTGAGTCATTGTCGAATTGACAATGGTGTTTTTAAGTTTTGGCTGGACATTCCATTAGCGGTTGGAACAGTAGGTGGCCTGACTAAGCTCCACCCTATTGCCAGACGTTCGCTGGAGTTACTCGGTTCGCCGAATGCGGAAGAATTGATGATGATTATTGCCACTACAGGATTGGCGCAAAATTTTGCTGCACTTAGATCCTTAGTAACTACAGGCATCCAAAAAGGGCATATGAAAATGCACCTCATCAACATCCTCAATCACATGGAAGCGACAACGAAAGAGAAAGAGCTTGCAGAGGTCCATTTCGAAAAGGAGGTTATTTCTTTTAATGCGGTCCGTGCTTTTCTGGATAGCTTACGAACCAAAAAAGGCTCAGGCGCTACACGCTTGCTTAATCGCTAATCTTGAATCCTGATTTTTTATTCCATAGTAATGGTAAGCTATTACTTTCGGCCGAATACTTTGTACTGGATGGTGCCAAAGCTATTGGTCTACCCTGTCGCTATGGGCAATCCCTAGGCCTGAAAGCTATAAAAGAAGATTTAATTGAATGGCAAAGCCTGACTCATGACCATCAGGTTTGGTTCAGAGCAACTTACCAAAGGCAAGACCTGAAAGTAATACACAGTAGTGATCAAAAAATAGCAGAAGTACTTCAAAACATATTACTTCAGGCCCAAATACTAAACCCTGACTTTCTCTCTCAAACAGGAGGATTCGCTGGTCGTACCTATCTGGAATTTCCAAGGTTATGGGGGCTGGGGTCCAGCTCTACCCTGATTAATAATATTGCACAATGGGCGAATGTTAATCCATTCAAACTATCAAAGTTAACGCTTGGGGGCTCTGGCTATGATATTGCCTGCGCAGCAGCAAAGGGTCCGATTTTTTATCAGAATTCCCCGGAAGCACCTAAGGTCGAACCCATTCATTTCGCTCCCTCATTTAGCGAAAATTTATTTTTCGTTTATCTCGAACGCAAACAAAACAGTAGAGAGGGTATAAAACGTTATCGGGCATCTGGCAAAGAAAAAGAACAGTCCATCAAAGATATATCCCAAATAAGCGAAGCACTGCTTCAGTCTTCTTCTCTGGAGAATTTCCAAGACTTATTAACAGCGCATGAGCGAATTGTTAGTAACACCATAGGCATTCCTCAGGTGCAAGAAGAATTATTTAAAGACTTTGGCGGCGTAGTTAAATCACTCGGAGCCTGGGGTGGTGATTTTGTACTAGCCGCATCAGCGGAGGAACCATCAGCGATAAAAAATTATTTTAACAAAAGAGGATACCAAACGTTTTTAGAGTATAATGACATGTTACTCGAGGCGAAGGAATAATAAAAATTGATTTGATTACCCATGTGGAAATGGTACGATAGTAAAATAATAAAGATAGAGGATGAGTCCTCCACTACCAAGCGATTTTGGGTGGAGGTAGAAGGTGTCGATAAGATTGACTTTCAAGCGGGTCAATTCGTGACAATGGATTTGCCGATCCATGAAAAACGCCTGAAACGCTGGCGAAGCTATTCCATTGCAAATGCACCGGACGGCACCAACATCCTAGAGTTTTGTATTGTCCTACTAGAAGGTGGTGCTGCAACTGAATACTTATTCAACGAAGCTAAAATCGGTACAGCTATTCGCTTCAAAGGGCCAAGTGGTGGCTTTGTTTTACCGGATAAAATTGATTCGGACCTTGTAATGATTTGTACCGGAACCGGTGTAGCACCTTTCCGAAGTATGATCCATGACTTGCTGAACACAAAAAAATCATTTAAAAGGATTCACCTCATTTTTGGTACGAGATACGAAGAAGGAATACTCTATAGGGAAGAGTTCGAGAAATTAGTAGAAGAAGTTCCTTCGTTTGAATACTCCATTGCCTTATCCAGAGCTACTGACTGGAATGGGGTCAAGGGATACGTCCATCAGATTTATATGGACCAACATGAGCAGAGTCGTCCAGATGTTGATTTCTACATTTGTGGGTGGAGCAATATGATTGATGAGGCTGTCGAAAATCTAATCCTCAAATTAGGCTATGACAAATCCCAGGTGCATTATGAGCTTTATGGGTAATTGGATTGGTTAGTG